>JANLWR010000769.1:0-3606 GCA_031364625.1 Deinococcales bacterium
ATGCAGAAACGACGAGGAAAGCCGAATTCAGTGCAGAGGTTAGAAACTATTGGAGGCTTAAGTTGATGCTTATGGGGTGAAGCTTGTCTTCACCCTAGCTAGTATTTCTCGAGTATCAAAGGGCAACGGTCAAAACCATTACTGCTGAAAATGCCAAGAAATTCCTGAAAAAAGTTGATTCGCTCGAGGGTTTAAGCTTGCAACTCGTGCTGGCAAAACTCACGGGCAATTTCAAACGTGGCAACGAAAAATAAGGCAGCATCAAACCCAAACGAAATCGTATAGTACAGGTGGCATTTCAATTCAACTTTCAGATTGAGGTTTTTATGGGTTTACTCGAGGTTTTTGGCACAGGTTCATGGGCAGCACCCGAAATCACAGGCGTTGGTCGCCTCGCATCGCGCACACCACTGATTTCGTACTCGAGCATCGAAACGGCTCGGGCTGGAGAAGCTGAGTGGTTGCAAAATTTGGATGGACGTTGGAAGTTTTTAATGCTCGAGCGTCCAGAATTGCTCGAGGAAAAGCATGTTTCACTTTCGACGGACACCAAAAAGTGGGACGGTATTGACGTTCCTGGTACGTGGAACACCCAAGGTTGGGGAAAACCGCATTACACGAACGTCATCATGCCGTTCAGGAACGACCCGCCGAGTGTGCCAGAAATCAATCCAACTGGGGTTTACCGCACCACGTTTAAGATTCCAAAAACCTGGACAAAACGCCGCACGATTTTGCGCATTGGTGGCGCTGACAGTTTGCACCATGTGTTCGTGAATGGCGTCGCCGTTGGCATGGGCAAGGACACCCGAGTGACCAGCGAGTACGACATTACCGATGCGCTCAAAACGGGCGAGAATACCCTGGCAATTGTGGTGGTGCGTTGGTCTGACGCCACCTGGCTCGAGGATCAAGACCAATGGTGGTTGGCGGGCATCACGCGCAGCATCGAACTCTTAAGCGTGCCACAAACCCATATTTATGACGTATTCGCCAGCGCAAGTTTAAAAGATGATCTCAAAACTGGAACACTCAAACTTGAGGCTCAAGTGCGCTTTACAGGCACACCACAAGCGGGTTGGAAACTCGAGACGCGGCTTGAAACCTTAACGGGCAAAGTGGTCAGCCTGACGCCCGTCAAACTGGCTGATTTAACGCCGCCACGGTTTGCGTTTTCTCAACCAAAACAAGAAAAAAGCTCGAGTGTCACCGCCCAAATCCCAACTTTTGACCGCTCGAGTTTTATCATGGAAGGCGTTTCTGGCGATTCTTTTCCAGGTCATGCCATTGCCTGGCAAGCCGAAATCCCAGGTATTGATGCTTGGAGCGCCGAAACGCCAAATCTTTACCGCCTGATCGTGACTTTGCTCGAGCCTTCGGGAGCAATTGCCGAAGTCATCACGCAACGCATTGGTTTTCGCAGCATCAAAATCAAGGCTCGAGAATTGCTAATCAACGGTCAAGCCGTTTTGATGCAAGGCGTTAACCGTCACGATCACGACGACAAGACTGGGTGTGTGGTCAGCCGTGACACCATGCGCCTCGACCTCGAGACCATGAAACGCCACAACATCAACGCCGTCCGAACCTCGCATTACCCAAGTGACCCGTACCTGTACGACCTTGCCGACGAACTTGGCTTGTACATGATTGCGGAAACCAACCTCGAGACTCACGCTCGGTTTTCGCAGCTTATTCACGACCAGCGTTACCATATGGCTTGTTTGGAGCGCATCACGCGCATGGTGCGGCGCGATAAAAATCATGCCTGCATTATCGGTTGGTCGCTGGGTAACGAAAGTGGTTACGGCGCAATTCACGACGCGATGGCAGCTTGGACGCGTCATTTTGACCCGAGCCGATTTGTTCATTACGAAGGTCCGCACCGCTGGGACATTGGCGCGACCAAAGACAATTACGGTCTGGCAGCAACCGATGTGGTCTGTCCAATGTATCCAACAATAGAAAGCATTATTGCCTGGGCAAAACGTGCAGGCGATTCTCGTCCGCTCATCATGTGCGAATACTCCCACGCGATGGGGAATTCCAATGGCGGGTTTGAAGATTACTGGAATGCGGTGCGCGAAAACCACGGTTTGCAGGGTGGTTTTGTTTGGGAATGGATTGACCACGGCATCAAAATTAAACACAAAAACGGACGCGAATTCTGGGGCTACGGCGGACATTTTGGCGACGAACCCAACGACGGCGCGTTCATTCAAGACGGACTGGTGTTTCCAGATCGCACGCCGCATCCCGCCATGCAGGAAGTCAAACACGTCTGGCGACCCGTGCGGGTCAGAGGCGTGGATGTCAAAAAAGGCAAAATCAGCATCAGCAACGAACGCTTTTTCACCAACCTGAACGACCTCGAGTGTCGCTGGGAACTTCTGGCAGACGGGGTTAAAGTTCAATCTGGCAAACTCGAGCTTCCAGAAATCAAAGCCCAAATCGCCGTCACGCTCGAGATTCCTTACGACCTGAAATCATTGCCAAAAGGCGTTGAAGTGCATCTAACCCTGCGTTTCTTGCAGAAAAAAGCCACACCCTGGGCGTTAAAAGGCTTTGAAGTGTGCTGGGATCAACTCGAATTACCACGCACCAAAGCCAAAGTGAGCAGGGGCGAAATGACTTTCTCGAGTTTTTTGCACGATGAAAACGTTTTGATGCTGATTGGCACTGAAGGCACATTTGTATTTGACAAGCCAAGCGGAAGGCTGACCGATATTCTGAGAGGCAAAAAATCTTTTCTGTCCGCACCGCTCGAGCTTGCGGTTTGGCGCAGTTACATCGATAACGACGGTGTACCACCAGGCACGCTGGGCATTCCAGGAATGCGCACTTGGTGGATGGAATGGGATTTGGCAAACAGCCCCACCCAAACCCTGGAATCCAAATGGAATCATGACTCTGGTGTGCTCGAGGTCTACAGCCATCAACGCCTCAAAGCAGGCAACAATGCCGTGATTGAGCATAGACAATTGATTCTCGCCACGGGTGCTGGACTCGAGTTTCACCATGAAGTGATTGTTCCCGCGCAACTCGAGGACTTGCAGCGCATCGGTATGAAATTTGCACTGCCTGCGGGATTTGAAAAACTCGAGTGGTTTGGTCGAGGACTTGTGGACACGTATGCCGACCGCAAAGGCGCACCAATAGCGGTTCACAACGCTAGCGTCACCGATCAGTACGTGGCGTACTTGCGTCCTCAAGACCACGGACACCACATCGATACACGCTGGGCAAGCATTGGCAGTAAAAACTCGAGCCTCAAAATAACCGCACTCGAGCCAAGCACCATCAGTTTTGCGGCGCGACACCACAGCGACGAACAACTCGAGCAAGCCACCATCACCGCAGAATTAAATGCTGCCAAAGAAACTTTTGTCCATGTCGATCACCTGATTCGCGGACTTGGAACGGGTTCGTGCGGACCAGATACCCTCGAGCAATACCGAATTAAAGCAGGACGGTACGAATGGAGTTGGAAGCTCGAGTTATCGTAAGGTTTTCATGCCCTTTCCACAAGCTCTAGTTTAGTCATTTTTTACTTCACAGACACAATAATCAACCATTGCTCTACCCTCATCCCCGACCCTTCTCCCA
>JANLWR010000775.1:0-5465 GCA_031364625.1 Deinococcales bacterium
CATTCAAAATGCTGATCCAGATGCCATCAGAACCCTTCTTAACAACCCGCAAACCCGTCCAGAATTACGCACGTCGCTCGAGGGCGGTGGGGTGCAGGTCAGCATTCAAAGGCGCTTGAACAACTTGCGTCTGGCTTTAAAAAAAGCCATTGAAACAGGTGATTCAGATGCGGTCAGCCTGGTCTTTGGGCATCCGTTGACGCCCAAAAGCATTCGGGAAATCTTCAAGGACGGAGCATTGCAACCACAAATCCAGCTCGAGATTGGCACAAACCAGAAGTTACTGAGCGCCGCTTTTTTAAAAGCCGAGCCGCAAGCTGTTCAACAATTAAAGGCACTGGGAATTGTCAAAACCAACCTGCCCACAGATTTTACCGTGCCTGTAACAGTTCAAGAATCTCGAACGCAAATGGCGATCAAGCAATTGCTCGAGCAGGCAATTAACATTCGGACTGGTTTTCTGACGCGCCGTACCTTGCTGAATCGCGCCATTCAAAATGACGATCAAACGGCAATCAAAACCTTGTGCCCAGCTTGCAAAACAGCCATTCAGCCCAGCCCAGTCACGACCGTTCAACCGCCAACCATCAGCCAACCCGAGTTTCCAGGCGTGCCAGCCTCATTAAAAACCTACCTGGAAAATGGTGGGGTTCGCACGTCAATTAAAGCAAAGTACGCGGCACTGTATCAACTGCTTGAAAAAGCCATCAATTCTGCTGACATGACCCAGGTGCTGTCCCTGCTCGAGAATCCAAAAATTCCAAGCGATGTGACTGCCTGGATTACCAAACTGAATTTGAATGACGTTGCCAACAAGGATTCTCGAGCGCAAAGCCTTAAAAAGCTTAAAAGTATTGTCGGTGGTTTGCAACAAAGCGAAATCAAAACGGCTGTTCTGGCGGCGCTCGAGGTCGTCAATCAGACCCTAGAACCACTCGAGGTCAGCGAACTTGAAACTTTGATTGCCAAACGGGTGCTTGACAACGCCTTGAACGAAGCCCTGCCAGCTTTTGACGCTGCCGCCAACAAAATTCAAACTCGAGCGGTCGATGTTGCCCTGCAAGGCGCGTTAATCGCTTTGACGGTCAACGAAAAAGCCGCAGGAAACGCAGCCGTGCAAACCCTGATCAACAGGGCGCAATTTGAGCTTGCCAACAAAGCCCCAAAAACCATCAAATCGATTTTTGCCAGCACGTTCAAAACTGCGCAAAATGACGTATCGATCATGCGCCAAAAACTCTTTTCCGTGATTGACAACTTGTTTCAGGCGCAAAAGGAGGCGTTTGTTTTGGTGTTGCGTAAAACGTTTGCGATTCTGGCATTGATTGCCATGCTGGGTGCTGGGTTGAGCTTTATGCGGTCGCAAACTGAAACGTTCAATCAGCGCAAGATCATCAGGTAAAACTTCATCGGTCCGCTCGGCAGCACGTCTTGACTGCCAGCGATCCCAACCGAGGCATTGCCCTCGAGTTTTTTCAGGCGTTCAACAAAATCGGCAATATCGGCATCGGTGACAATATCGGTCGGAATATTCTCGAGCGGCACGCCGCGAGCACGTAACTCGTTGCTGACTTCACGGTTGAGGTTTTCCAAAGCGGTTTTCATGCTTAAAACTGGGCGTTTGTCGCCCGTGCCAACCGCGATTTCCCTGGACTTTATGGGTTGACCGGTGCTAAACAAGACCGTGTTGGCTTTGACTTCCAGGGTAACTGGAATTTGCGGTTCGCTGACCCGAGGCAGGTTTTTACTCGAGCGTACCAAAATCAAATCTGGGGCATTGGTTTTGATGGCTTGTTGCACGAAAGTCTCGAGGTCGGCATTGGGTTTGAGGTTGACCGAACGTCCTTTGGTGCCACCTCGACCCTCGGCGATTTGAGAGGCAGATTTTAAAAGGTTTTGCATTCGGGTGCGGGTTTCATCAAGCGACCCGTTGGGAATCACAATTTGCAAAATCAATTCGCCTTGACGGTACAAGAAATTACCACTGGTTGCCTGAATCAGCGCATCCTGGGTTTGTTGCAAGCTGCGTTTGGTATCACCCAACTGGGTTTGCAAATCGTTGTTTTGCGCCTCGAGCGTGGCAAGGCTTTGCTGCAATTCCAGCCTTTGCTGGGTCAGTTCGGTCACGTCTATGTTCAAGGTTTGACGTTGTGCCGCCAGGGTGCGCACATCATCCTCGAGTTTGCTAAGGCGTGCCTTTTGCGGTTCGATTTGGGCTTTGGCGCTCGCATAGCGTTTCTCGAGGTCTATTTTGTCACTGCGCAAACCCGTAATGGTCGCCTCCAAAGCGCCCCGTCTGGCATCGAGCTTGCTCAGGCTGTCGCGCAATTGATTGCGTTGTTGGTTCAAGGCTTTGATTTCGATGTCTAAATTTTTGATTTTATTGTTTGATTCACGCCCCAAAGCTGTAATTTGCGCGTTTCGTTGCTCGAGTTCAACGTTTTTGCTGTTGAGTAATTTGGTTTTCTCTTTGATTTGCTGTCCAAGATTAAGGCGTTCAGCCTCGAGCGTTTGGGCTTTAAAAGTGAATTTGGTAATCAAATCAACTTGTGCGGTGAGTTCGAGGTCTTTGCGCTCGAGTTCGGCACGACCCGAGAGCAATTCGGCTTTGCCTGAAAGCAGGTCTTGTTCAAGTCGTTTTTGCGCCGCTTTGGCTTTGGTTAAATCTTCGCGGCTGAGGGCATATTCTTCTTCGACCGAAGCCAGTTGAAGCTTGGCTGTTTTGTACTCCTGGTTGATTTCATTGGCACGAAACGCATTGTTCACGGTGCTCTGTGCCAGCAAACCCACCGCCCCAACGGTTGCCAAGGCGACCAACACGCCCGAACCGACCGCCACAACCAAACCCGTGGTTTTGGGGCGTAAACCAAACAAGCGCATGTGCTTGCGTCCGACTTTGCGCCCTACAACATCACCCAAATAGGCGATTAAACCGCCTAAAAAAGCAACGCTGAAGAGCACCAAAATCCAGAACACAATTTCACTCCCTTAAATTTACAGCTCGAATTCGTCACCCAAGTAATAATCTCTAGCACCAGAATCTTTGCTGAAGGCATCTGGCGTACCCTGAAAGACCACTTTACCGTCATACATCAAATAAACGCGGTCAGTTAAGGCAACCGTTTCACGCACCGCATGATCGGTAATAAACACGCCCAATCCGCGCCGTTCGCGCAGGTCACGAATCAGGCGCTGAATTTCGCGCACGCTTTTTGGATCGACACCCGTAAACGGCTCGTCGAGCAAAATAAAATCTGGGTTGGTGGTTAAACTTCTGGCAATCTCGAGCCGACGGCGCTCGCCGCCCGAAAGCGTGAAGGCTTGTTTGTTCGCCAGGTGCGAAAGGCTGAATTCCTCGAGCAGCTCATTGGCTTTTTGTTGGCGCCCAGCTTCTGAAAGCGGTTGAAACTCGAGAATCGCCAGCAAATTGTCTTTGGCGGTCATGCGTCTGAAGGCGCTGGCTTCTTGCGGCAGGTAACCCAAACCCATACGGGCGCGTTCGTGCATCGGTAAACGCGTGATTTCGGTGTTTGAGAGGTGAATCGTGCCAGAGTTGGGTTTGACAAACCCGACCATCATGTAAAACGTGGTGGTTTTACCCGCGCCGTTCGGTCCAAAAAGCGCCACGATCTCGCCGCGTTTTAGCTCGAGATCGACGCCCTGCACGACTTCACGCTTGCCATAACGTTTGTGAAGCCCTCGAGCCACCAGCCTGGGAATTTGACTTGTCCCGGTGATGACAGTTGAGGGTTGAGGGGTTACAGATTGAGGGCTTGGTGCGGTCACACGGGTATTCTAACTCAAATCTTGATTTTTGCGTGAGGAACGAATTCGATGAGATTTCTCTCATTTAAGGCATGTGCCATATGCAGTGATTGATGGATTTCAAAATCAATATCTTGTGTATCTCGAGTTTGAATCAAGCATATAACCAGCATTCAAACACTCGGCAGCCAAACCACTTCACCATCACTCGAGTTTGAATCACAAGCCACACGAATTAAAATGCTTCAGGGCACTCTAATTTTACTTGCCCTTTAAAGCAGGGTCGAGCGGCACGTTGTTTTCAAAACCAGTTAACACAGCGCTGTAATTTGGAAAGACATCCAAAAACCAGCTTTGCAACTTGCGATCAAGATTTAAACCGATACCAAACGCAAAAACCACCAACACCACACCAAAACCACGTTGAATCTGCGCCAAGTTTTGCAACAACCACGGCATACGGTTTAAAAAACTGCGTCCGCCAAGCATCACCAACAGCATTGGAATTGCCGTGCCTATCGAAAATGCCAGGGTCACAAACACCGCCTGCGAATTGACATTGCCAGAAAGCGCCAGGGTAATGACGCTGGACATGATCGGACCAACGCACGGCGACCATAAAATCCCGAGCGTTGCACCCACCGCAATCCCGCCCAAAAAACCATCACCTCGAGCTTGTTTGACGCCGCTGACCGACTGCGAACTGAAACGCTCGAAAGCCGTGTGCAAAGCAGGTACGAGCAGTGTCAAACCAAAACCGAAAAGCATTGCCACCGACACCAGGCGCAGTGCATCGCTCGAGATGCCCAAAGCGCTGACCAAACCTGAAAGCGCCAGTGTAAATGCTGAAAAACTGGCGATAAAACCTAAGATAATGCCGTAAGGACGTGATTTTCCGCCAATAGTGCCAGACAGTAAAAACGGCAGCACAGGCAGCACGCAAGGCGAAGCCACCGTCACCACACCCGATAAAAACGCGAAAAAAATGGTTAGTAGCATATATGCCCCTCGAGAATTATAAAACCCTGAACAACCAGTGGTTTACTGTTGCGGTTCAGGGTTTTAACATGACTTTACTTGGCGGTTTTGGTATTGGCAAGAATTTCGGCGATAGCGCCACCAGACCATTTTTTGATTGCATCGGCTTTGGCGTTGACGTAAACAAAAGTGTGCTGATGTGAAATGCCGTACTTTTTCTTGAGTGCAGTCTCCAAGTCGTAATCGGTTTTGTAAATCACCACATCTTTGGGAATTTCACTCAGCTTCGCCTTAAATTCGGCATCCGCACCACGGCAAGTTGGACACCAACTGGCAGCAAAAAACAAAACGCGTTTGCTGGTCGTGTTGGCTTCAAAATCCTTGGCAACGTACTCGACATAACTCGAGCTTTTGGTCATGGTGTCCTGTTTGGTGGTTTGGGCGAACGCCACCATCGAAACTGCCAAAATTCCTGCCAAGCCAATCATCAATTTCTTCATATTTTCCTCCAAAAAGAATTTTAAGCTCTCAAAAGACAATACGCACAAACCAAACCAGGGGTTCAAATGCTCGAGAAATCCAGTGACCGAACGCCCAGTGGTAGTTTGGGGACGTTTGTGTTCGACCCAGACGGACACTGAATTGAACTGGTGGCGAAATGATTTTGGACGCACTTTTCAGACACAAAATTAGCGAGCACTTCTGCCACCCTCATCCCCAAC
>JANLWR010000785.1:0-4456 GCA_031364625.1 Deinococcales bacterium
TGTTCGGCGAACAACGCGAGTATCAACTGGCGCTCGAAACAACCCTCGAACCGAGCGACGTGCTGGGTTTGCTCGAGCCAACGGCGCTCGAACTGGGCAATCAAAAACGCGAGACGCATGACCTGTCCCGAGGTGAAAGCCGCGAGGTCAGCGCGAAATTGAACGCCAGCAAAACCGAGTTTTTGACGCTCGAGACTGCCTCTGAAGCCGTGCCGCCACTGCCCGCAGATCGCGCTCGAGCCAGCCAAATTTTAGACGCCGCCAGAATCAGCCATGCGGCGCTTTACCGTGTTCTCAAACCGAAAGGGGCAAACATTGACAAGCTCGAGGCGGCATTGTTGCACAGTGGGGTTTTGACGGCGTTGGTCGTGCCTGACGAGCAAATAGCCGCAGCCTTGAACGCCCTGAAAACCGCCAAGCTCGAGGATGTGCTCTTAAGAAATTCCAGTGAGGGAGCGGGGCTGAGCGAGTGGCTTGAAGCCGAAGACGACGCGCCCGTCAGCGTCAAGCGTTGGTTGGAAGCCAAATCCAATTCGGTTTTCGCCAGCGATGGCACTTGGCACAACGGCATTCTGAGTGGCACAACGCAAGCCAGTCCAGCCAGGTTTATTGGCGTGGCGGCTCGAGAGGCGGAACGAAAGCGTCAACTGGAAGACTTGCGGGCGGAGATTGCCAAACTCGAGGCACAACTTGAAGCGGCGCTCGAGGTTGAACAGGAGGCTTATCTTGATTTAACGGCTTTTGAACGCGCTTGGCAGAGCTTGCGGGATGCTCGAGTGGAAAGAAAACAGCGTTTTGCGGCGCAGCAACAACGCGACGCCAGCGCCAGCCGTTTCGATGACCGCACCAATCAGCAAGTCACGGCACTCGATGCCCTCAGTGCCGCCCAGAGAGCCGCCAGTGCCGCCACCCAGACCCTCGAGAATGTTTTGCTGCCACTGCGCCTCGAAATGACCCGCAACGCCTTTAACGCCGCTTTGGGGCAACTGAGCGCGGCGCAAGCCACCCAAACCGCGCTCGAGAATCACCAGGAGCGCCTGGGGCGTTTAAAAGCCGAAGCCGAACGCCTGGAACTGACCCTGGCGGAACGCCGTTTGGAGATTGCTGAACTGGATCAAAAGCGCCTCGAGTTGGAACAACGCCGCGAACAACTGACCGAACGCGTCAACGAAATGCGGGCGCAACTCGAGAATCCTGACATCAAAGCCTGGCGCGAACGGTTGAACAAAGTCCGAAGCCGCTTGTTGGAGCTGCGCACCAGCTTGCGCGAATTGGCTCGCAGCCTCGCCAGCAGCCAAGGCGAGCTGGACGTGCTGCAAAAACGCCTGCCCGAAATCCAAGTCCAACTCGAGACCGCCAAAGACCGTCTGGCGCAAGTCGAACAGCAACTCGAGCAGACCCTGGCAATTCATCCACGGATTGCCGCCGTGCTCGAGGAAAGTTTTGAACCACCCGAGACGCTGGAACGTAGCGCCCAACGCTTTGAAAACACGCTCGACAAACTCTTTTACAGCCAGAAACCCGAACTCGAGATTCCAGAAACGTTTTTACCCGTGCTCGACCTGCACCAACCGCGCTTTACGCTCGAGGGGCAAACCGTGACCGCCGACGAACTGACCGCGCATTTGGCGCACGAACTCGAGGAGGCGCAGCGTTTGCTGACCGAAGAGGAGGCTCGGGTGTTCCATGACGAACTGGTGTTTGCCCTGGCTGAAAAACTCGATGAGCGTCTGCGCGAAGCCAGAATTTTCGTGAAAGACATTCGTGCCACGCTCTCCAGCCTGCAATTTCACGATGAAAAACTCGATCTCGAGTTTCAGCGCACCGCCACGGGTGGGCTGGCAGATTTGATCGACGGCAAAGTTGCGCCCTCGTTTCAACCCCCCGCCTGGCTCGAGCAAGTCGGTGCGACCGTGCGCGAATTGGTGGCACGACTGCGCAATCAAGTCAATCCCGAAATCAGCTTCCCTCAGGCGCTCGAGGCGGCGCTGGATTACCGCGAATGGTACGGTTTTACGTTCTTTAGCATCGTCGCAGATCGCCGCGTCGAAATCACCGACCGAAAATTCCAAAGCCGCTCTGGGGGCGAACGCAGCGCCGTGCTTTACACCTTCATGTTCGCCGCCCTCGGCGCTCGGTTCGGGGCAATGGGCATGACCGCCCCGCGTTTGATCGGCTTGGACGAAGCCTTCGCCGGCATGGACCCGCACAACATCGCCGCACTCTACCAAATCATGAATTCACTCGATTTAAGCCTGATCGCCACCAGCCCATCAGACATTTATCTCTCGAGATCACTCGATATTGCCAGCGCGTATCGTTTGTTCCGCGTCTCGAGCTTAAACGGTGATGGTGTCTCGAGCATCGCCAGGTTGTGGAATGGTTCTCGAGCCATCCACATGGGCATGTGAGCCATGAATGTTCTGGCAGAACTCGAGCGGCAAGGGCTGGGCAACATTTTGCGCCTTGCTTTGGAGCGTTTCAAACGCGACCAAACCCTTGGACGAATCACAAAACCGCTCGAGAATGCCGACGCGCAGGCGCTCGAGCGCTTGCTTGGCAAACCCGTGCGAACCCTGGATTTACAAGTTTTAGACGCGGCATTGCAAAAAAGCAAATATCAAGTTTCGTTGCTCGAGGTTCTGGAAACCCTCAACCGAGCGCCCATCATCAGTGCCAAATCACAACGTCAGCACCTCGAGAATATGTTTCAAACCGCGCTCGAGAATGTGATTGACCTCGAGTGGAACGAATTATTGCAAAACGGTGAAGCTGGTGCGAGCCGCATCAAACGCGCCATCAAAGAAGAACTTTTAGTCCCGCTCGAGATGGTCAGCAACGCCATAACGCTATTGCGTCAACAACCTCAACGCCTGCCGACGCTCGCCACCCAAGTTGCAGGTCATGCCCACGCCCTGGACTCGGACACGCTCGCAGGACAAATTCTGCTCGAAGCCCTGAGCGCACTGCAACTCGAGCCTCCAGTCCGTGACGGGGTTTCCTCGAGTGTCCTGATCGCCAAGCTGCACGGTTTTACTTGCGTTCACCTGCCCTGGCGCGAAGTGATCCAATTGCCGCGTCAACAAACTGATGTTTTGTTCCTCGAGAATCCAGCCGTGTTTGAAGCCCTGCTCGACACTGGCATTACCCGCCCGATGCTGTGCAGCCAAGGACAACCCAGCGCCGCCTGCATCGCCCTGCTCGACAAACTCGAGGGAAAGATTCTTTTCGCCGCCGATTTTGACCTGGGCGGCTTGCGAATTGCAAAACGCATTGCAGGGCGCTACCCAAACCGTTTCAAACCCTGGCATTTTGATAAATCTGCATTTCAAGCGGCACTCGAGAAAACTGGTGGGTTTTCGTTAACCGCAAATCTCGAGCCTTACAAAACACTTTTCCCAGAATTGGTCAGCGCCATGCAAGAAACAGGGCGCGGGGCGCATCAAGAGGCGATTCTCGAGATGTTCTGCCAAGAAGTCATCGCAACACCGTAATCTCGAAAATGAAAAATTCCAATCACTCGAGTTTTGTATTTCACAGATTTTCCCCTAAACTACATTCATGAACAAAGTGACTCAACTTGGACAAGACGGCACAACCCAACTGCCTGACTGGGTGGTTGCGAATCTTGGGGTTGTACCAGGAGACTTGCTCGAATTTGAACAACAAGGCGATTCAATCGTTGTCCGACGCAAAACAAGAGATGTTCGTGCATTGATTGCAAAACACGCTCGAGAAACTGGGTTTGCCCCAAAAACAAAACAAGAATTTCTGAAAGAAAGCCGTGCAGATCGCGGTTGGGAGGCAGCGGACGAACTTGCGTTTGAAAAATGGGAGCAAGATCGTTTGTGCCAGAAGTAACCTTGTGCTGCGATACCAATTTTTTGCAAGCGTTACTGCAAACAGATCATGTGCATCATGGTCGTTCGGTTGACGTTTTGGTACTCCATGCCAATGCACCAATTCGTATTTGCCCATTGGTGTTCAGTGAAGCCCTTTGCATTCCAGAAATAACGCTATCAGCCCTAAATATTTTTCTCGAGGATTTTGGAATCGAAGTTGATTGGTTGCTCCCAGAACAAGTTTGGATTGAGGCTGGTCTGGCTCGAGCCACACATTTAAAGTACCGTGCTGATCCGAACAGCCATAAACGCTTAATCGCCGATTTCGTGATCGGCGCACATGCGTTCATACAGGGTTTTACGCTGCTTACATTCGACCCAAAAGGGTTTCGGACAGCGTTTCCTGAACTTGTATTGATTTCATAACACGATTTCTCGAGTCAATACAAAAAGTCCACTCTTTCGAGTGGCAGCTTGTCAATATAAACACTGGTTGTAGTTAAACCTGATGTTCGAGTGCGAGTTCCACCTGTTACCAGATGTTTAGAACTCCTTAGAAAGGAGGTGATCCAACCGCACCTTCCGGTACAGTTACCTTGTTACGACTTAACCCC
>JANLWR010000793.1:0-8295 GCA_031364625.1 Deinococcales bacterium
TCACGATTTTGTTAAAGCTTACTGCGTAACACGTGGAATTTGTACTCAGTTTTTGCGCGAAGAAACACTTAATTCCGCTCAGGATATACGTATTCGATGGTGGTTGGCACTTTCGTTTTATGTGAAAGCCAAACGAACCCCTTGGATTCTTGAGTCTTTTGATCGAGATACCGCATTTCTCGGATTAGGATTTAAATTTGATAAAAACGCAAGTCGCTCAGAACAAATTATTCTTGGGTGCAGTCATATTTATAGCTCAGATGGTTTAGGACTTAGATATCAGCTTAGTAAACTTGAAGACTCAATTATCCGAAATCGTAATCCATTTATGTCTACAAAAGATGCGCGTCGAACAGGAGAAAGTGTTCGGCAATTGTTTTATGAATCAACGGGGGGTCGTTTACCCCATCGTGTAGTAATTCATAAACGCACTCCTTTTAGTGAAGATGAACGTGATGGATTGCTTGAAGGCTTATCAGGTATTGAAAATGTGGACATGATTGAAGTTAATATTGAAAATTCCATGAAGTATGTCTCGATCAAATCATTGCCAAATGGAACTTTTGATGCTGATGGATATCCAGTTAAACGAGGAACAGCAGTCGTTTTAGATTCTCATCGAGCTTTGATTTGGGTTCATGGTAGCGCTCCAGCAGCCTCAAACCCAAGGTTCAATTATTATCTTGGCGGAAATCGTATTCCTGCACCCCTCGCGGTTATCCGTCATCATGGAACAACGGCATTTCCAACTCTAGCTCGAGAGATACTTGGACTTTCTAAAATGAACTGGAATTCCTTTGATTTGTATACCAAGTTACCTGCAACAATTGATTCATCAAACCGAATCGCTCAAATTGGGGCATTGCTCGAACGTTTTGGTTCACTATCATACGACTATCGATTATTTATATAAATTTTTTTAAATCTCTCACTAAATCAAACGATTTACCGTACTTGCGGCATAAAACACCGAATTGACCTCGAGATACGCGTAAATAGTCTCGAGATGACGGGTTGCGGCTTCAGTCCAGACGACCTTCATGAAACAAGCCGTAAGCCAAGTCTTTTGCGAACTTCTTCTGTGGTGTAAACCCGTCCTTCTTCAGCATCTTTGACACCAACTTCAATCGCTTGTTGCACGTAAATGGCGTATTGCAAATCTTCCCAGGTCGCATCTTCAGGAAGTTGAGCCACAAGTCGCGCAGCCTCAGTTTTGACCAGTGTTTTCATGAAATCAGTGTAATCCCAGAATGGTTTTACAGCAATATCCACTCGTTTCAATGTTGCTTGAGGGTTCATGTTCGAGAAGCGCTGTTGTAAACAATCGGTCAAAATGTGCAACACATTCCACCAAAACATTTTTTGCTAGAATGCAGCATGAAAACCCTTACTGTAACGCTTGAAAACGATCTCGAGAAACGCTTGACAGACCTTGCAAAACTCGAGCATCGGAGTGAAGTAGAGATCATTCTGGACGCGTTAGAAGCTTATACCAAACCCAGTATTCCAGATTGGGTTGGCATTGGTGCATCCAATGCAGCATTGTCCGAAAAAGACGAAGAAATTTTACGAACCGAATGGCGATGAAAACACCTGTTTTGGTGGACACAAACGCGATACTGGCTTTACTCGATCATAAAGACCCGGAATCATCTTGCGGCTCGAGCGGTGTTGCCAATTTCAATGCTTTTACCAAGCATGATTTTGCCAGAAGTGGATTATTTGGCAACCACTCGGCTTGGTGCTTTTGTGGCTCGAGCTTTTCAAAAAGGCTTGGTTCGGGGTGATTTTGAAATCATTGAAAATACGGCTGCTGATTATGCTCGAGCACTCGAATTACAAGAGCAGTACAGTGATTTGGAATTGGGTTTGGTTGATTCGAGTGTGATGGCAATTGCAGAACGACTTGGTAATCGGCGGGTATTTACATTCGACCGAAGGCACTTTTTGGCTGTGAAACCTCGAGATTTAGATTATTTCGAATTGTTGCCATAACTCGAAGTTAGCCTCAAACTTCATTACCCTGCTCCCCCATCGCGCCCAGAATCGCTTCAGGATTGGCAGATTGCTGCATTCCCTCGGCAACCTGATCGTGGCGGTTGTTGACGCTCGGCAGGTCGCGCCGCAGTTCCTCGAGCAGCGCAATCAATTTGGTTATTTTTTGCTCTGCCAGCAAACTCAGTTGCAAATCAAGATGCGCCCGTTGCGCCTCGAGAATCGCTTCACGGTTTTGACCAATCAAGACCACCAAACTTGTTATCAATGCACTGAGCGCTGTTAAGCCTTGCAATGCAAAAAAAGGGAATTCATCAAAGGCGTTAAAGTGAAACACTGGCAGTAACAAGTTGACCAAAGCCCACAGAACCACAAAGGCAATCACGCCATGCAAGAAATTGGGTTGTCCGATATAGGCAGCCAGAACCCTGAAACGGAGCGTGGCTGGATCAAGTCCTCGATCCACTTGGCGCTCGAGTTCACGGACGGCTTCGATGTTTTGATCGATCTGGTCGTTTAAAGTCATAGACCATAAGTAACATTCAAAGCTAAAGCCAAGCTGTTGATTTAATTTTTGTGCTTTTCAATCGCGTAAAACGCAATGATTGCCACCAGCGTTCCAATCCAACCTGGTGTGCCTGAAAGCTCGAGTTCAAAGAGTTGCCCTTTGATGCCGCCAAGTCGTCCACGCAGGCTGTCGCCGTGTTGATTGGAAATAAAATCCACACCGTTCATGGCGCTGCCCAGACGACCCACGACTTGATCGACACCGCGCAAGTTCAGGGCATCTGTTCCAACAAAACCGGTCAGTTCGCCCGCTTTTAACTCGAGGTTGACATCAAAACCGTTTTTGCCGCCAACGCGTCCAGAAACGCCTTTTTCAGAAACCTCGAGGTTTAATTCTTTTGCCATCAACGCGCCGCCAACCCGTCCCAGAATACGGTCTTGCTCGAGGCGGGCTTTGAGTTCGATGCTGGGGTTAACGCCCAGACTGCCAGTAATTTCGTTTTGAACGGGTTTCATCGGGTCAGTATAACTTTAAGCCAAGCGTTTCGTAAAAATTATTCGCTGCGGCGGCTGCCGCCACTGAGCAAGCTGACATAGTACAGCAACGTTACCAATGCGCCGATTGCACCGGCGACATAGGTCATGGCGGCGGCGGTTAAAACACTTTTTGCGCCAGCGTTTTCTTCGCGGGTCAGATAACCGTTGCCTTCAAGTATCTTTAGTGCCCTGGCGCTGGCGTCAAATTCGACGGGTAGCGTGACGGCATGAAACGCCAGCGCACCGACCAAACCGATCACGCCGACCCAGGCGATAGAAGGAATGCTCAGGAACAAACCAAACATAATCAGTAATGGTCCAAATTGCGACCCGATGTTGACGGCAGGAACCATTGCCGCACGAACGTTGAGAAGCGCATAGCCTTGCTTGTGTTGAATGGCATGACCGCATTCGTGCGCGGCGACCGCCAAAGCCGACAAGCTTGGCGAGGCGTAATTGGGTTCTGAAAGCCGCACGGTGCGGGTTGTGGGATCGTAATGATCGGTCAGTTGTCCTGCAACGGGTTCAACTTGAACATCGGTTAAACCGTTGGCATCCAGAATATCCCTGGCGACTTCTGCACCAGTAATGTCACGGGCGTTACGGATTTTTTGAAAGCGTCCAAAGGTGCTGGTCAGGTAACTTTGTGCTGCGAACGAGATTGCCATGATGAACAACATCAAAAACAAATACTGAGGGCTGATTCCGAACATGATTTCTCCTGGTGGACGCTGAATGAACGTCCGAATGAGCGTACTATAGCGAAAACTCGAGCATAAACGTGTCATCAAAGACACGATGCTCGAGTAAAAACGCTTATCAATGTTAAATTTTTAACTCATGAAATATTTGATTTATTCTGCCTCGAGGTGCGGCACGACGGTTACGACTGGCGCACCGAGGAGTTTGAACGAATGCACCACGAATTTCATGGCGGTGCGTTCCTCGTTCTCGAGTTCTAATTTGACAAAGGCGGGCACGCAATTCAAATCAAGACTGTCGATGCTGATGTAACTTCTGGCGATGGCAATGCTTTTGACCGCCTGATTGACCGCCACCGCACCGATGGCTTGGACTTCGACCTCGCCGTTTAAGCGCAGCAGTGCCGCGATTGCACCTGCCACCGAGTTTGGGCGGGACTGACCTGAGACGCGCACCGTTTCCATCACAACCTCCTTGTACAGCGTCATGCTCTTTGCTGGGTTTTCGCTGGAATACACTGGCGACACGGACTCAAGCTCGAGAAAGGCGACGGGGCGGGGTTGGAATCGAGGAGATTGGTTTCATTTTAGGTTTTTTTGCATGGCTGTCAACTCTATTGTTGTGCGATTACATCGTTTAATTGTGGTGGGCAATGTAAATAACACAAAGCTTTAGTCAATAATCATCCCGCCTCGAATCTCGAGGCGGGACGGAGTGTTTTGGATTTTAAAACGAAAAAGCGGCAGGAACGAGTTCGTAACCACCCGCAGCACGTTTGCGAATGTAACCCACGGCGGGCCAGGGAAAGTGATAACCCGTGACCAACATTTTTTCGCTCGCCACGCGGTCAAACAGTTTGGCTCGAGTGGCAACCACCGTCGCTTTATCGGCGTCAAAGCCCAAGTAGGCGTCGGGGTACATCAAACTGAGCAGGTAATGCCCTGCCGCATCACCAAAGAGCATCATTTGACTGCTGCCACTTGCCAGTAAAGCACTTTGATGCCCTGGGGTGTGACCTGGCGAGTCAATGCTGGTGATGCCTGGTACGATTTCGTCGCCTGGTTTAATCAGTTTAAAGCGGTCTTTGAAGGGTGAAATGTTTTTGGCGATTGCGCCGGAAACTGCGCCTTGGGCGGGTTTGGTCCAAAAATCGAAATCCACGCCACCCATGATAAATTGTGCCTTGTCAAAGACTGGTTTTCCGCTCGCGTCGGTCATGCCCTGAACATGATCTGGATGTCCGTGCGTGATAAACACCGTGTCAATGTCGCTTGGGCTTAATCCCGCATTTTTTAGATTCTCGAGCAAGCGCCCGATGGGAGCGCCAGCTTGGGCTTGTGCGCCCAGACCGGTGTCGAACAAAACTTTGTTTTTGCCCGTGTCCACCACGACAGGGTTAAAGTTGTTGCGAGCCAGTGCTGGATTGATAAAGTTGTCGGTCAAGGCTTTTTTAAAATCTTCTTGTCTCTCAGGGTTTGCCCCCCAGTTGGGCAGCAATAGTCCTGGCGGTGTCTGTCCGTCCGAAAGCACGGTCACGGTAAAATCGCCAACTTTTAGGCGGTTGAATCCTGCACCGTTTGGCACACTGCTGGTGGTCTGAGCGCTGGCACTCGAGAGCGTTAAAGGCACGCCGCCCGAAGCTGCCAGCAAACCAGCGCCGCCCAAAAGTTTTAAAGCATTACGCCTCGAGACATCATGATTATCTGCCATAAACACCTCTTCCGCCCGAGGGTTGCTCGAGCTTGGTCTTGAAGAAATTTAGGATAGGGGAGATTTAGAGCAGAAACTGTATCGCGTCCGACCTAAAAAATGTTGTATTGAGCACATTACATCATTTTTTATAGTGAGTTTGGAATGAACATGTTAACGCCATGTTCCCGCATAACCAATGTCATAAGACTGTGCCTCGAGCGCCAAAAAATCGTAATGTAGCCTGGTGATCTGCCGAAGGTGCAAATAATCGTGAGCCAACCACGAATACAGCACTTGCCCTGCACTGATGTCACGGTCTGGTGCGGTGCGCTCGAGCTTCAAATCTGCCGGTAAACCTCGCAACCACCCAAGCGATTCTTGACGCTCGATTTGAAAATCTGAAAGTGAATCACTTAAATCTCGAGCGTTGTACTTGCCCTCAAGCACCCAAGCTGGCGGGTCTATGCGCGTGATGCCGATACCGGCGGGTTCATCGAACAACAATGATTGCAGGCGCGGACGAAAATCTTTGCGGTCTTCATCCGCCAGGTGACAAATCACCTCGAGCATACTCCAAGCGTCCGTACTTGGTTTCCAACGGGCAAGCTCGAGCGGAACATCTTTCAAGAGTGCATTGAGTACATCGGGCGTGGCTTGAAAACGCGTTAAGAAAAGATCAAAGTTCATGACTCGAGTTTAGAACAACTTGGCTTGTTTTAAAGGTTCAACCCGCCAGAATTTTAGAGGGGCGCAAACTCGAATCTTTCAGCACATTTTCGTAAACCCGAACGTAATTGGGCAAAATCACATCCTGATGAAAATGCGTGATTGCCCTCATCCGCGCCGCCTCGCGCATGAGGGCGTGACGACCAGGCTCGAGCGCCTCTAAGGATGCCGCGATCATCGCGCCAGTGTCGCCTACCGCGCAGGTAAAACCAGTTTCGCCGTTCACGTTCACCTCGGGCAGCCCACCCGCGTCGCTCGAGATCACAGGTACACCGCAAGACATCGCCTCGAGCGCCACCAGACCAAAAGATTCTTGGGAAGACGGCAGCAAGAACAAATCTGCCACGCCCAAAATCATTTCGACATTGGGCAAGGACCCAATAAAATGCACGCGCTGGGCAATACCGAGTTGCTTGGCGAGCGCCAGACAGCGCGGGCGTTCGGGACCGTCGCCAACCATCAAGAGCCGTGCGGGTTGTTTGGCGGCAATGCCCGCAAAGGTTTCGATCACATCGAGCGGGCGTTTGACCGTGCGAAAATTGGAGGTGTGAACAATCAGCGCCTCGCCTTCCAGCGCAAAGCGAGCGCGGTAACTCGATTCGAGAATCGGTGAGAAACGCTCCACGTCCACCCAGTTGTAGACCACGTTGATGTCTTTTTTGGCACCCATGACGGTATTGGTATGGTGCGCCAAGTAACTCGAGACGGCAGTCACGGCGTCACTCGCTTCGATGGCGTAACGGGTGGTGCGCAAAAATGATGGCTCGAGTCCGACCAAGGTGACGTCCGTGCCGTGAAGCGTGGTGACGACTTTGGTACGTCCCAGCATTTCTCGGGCTTGAAGCGCACTGGTGGCGTGCGGAATCGCGTAATGCGCATGAACCAGATCAATTTCGAATTCTTCGATCACCTCGACCAGAGTGTTGACCGCCGCCAGTGTCGTTAAAGGTTGCTCGAAAAGCGGGTAATTGGCATTTTCGATCTGATGAAAGTAAACCTCGCCGTGTTGAAGCTCACTCGAGGTTTGGGTTTCTGGCATCAAACGCGGCAAGCGCATGGCGTTGAGCCGAAACGGTACTTGGGTCGCAACCATGTGCACCGAATGCCCCAAACTCACCATTGCCAGTGCCAACTCGGTGGCGACCACGCCAGAACCGCCGGCGCTCGGATGACACAAGACCGCAATGTTCATGGTTGTGCCCCGATGCTCGAGCCTGAATTACACATCAAGCCTGAAATGTGAAACCAAAAATCCATGAGTGCCTCCAGAAACCCTTCAATCCTAGCCCGCCAACCTGAGAAGCCCACGTTATCCAAATGACACGCCTCGAGCGTCAGCCACGTATTTTTGACCAATCAGGTGTTACTTTAAGGATTTGTCCTCATCAAAAACACGTGTCGTTCTTAAGAATGAACGTTAATTTGAATCTAAGGTGAACGTTCAGAATTTTGTCACCAAACCCATTATCACAGCCCGATACAACAAACATAAGCCAAATCGCAGCGCACCAAGGACACCCTAGTGATCGGAATAGTCACAGATTCAAACTGCGAACTCTCGAGCGATCACCTCGCACGCTTGGGCGCGGTTTCCATTCCAATGACCGTGATTCTTGGCGGACAACCCCTGCAAGACGGCAGTGAGATCACCGCCGATGAAGTCTACGAGTTTCTCGACGAACACCCAGACGCGCCCTTACCAACCACCGAAGCGCCAAGCGTCGAAGCTTTTGAAAAAGTCTACCGCGACAGCCTGAAAGAATTTGAATCAGTGCTCAGTCTGCACGTTTCCAGCGACTTCTCGAGCACCATTCACCACGCCAAAGAAGCCATCAGGCGCCTAGATGCCGAAGACCGCATTCAAATCCTGGACTCGAGGGTTGGTACGGCGTTCTTGGGTGAACTGGTCTTGTACGCCACGCAAATCAACTCCTGGGGCGGCACGATGCTCGACATGACCACCGCCTTAACTGCAATGCGCGACTCGATGATTTCACGCATGACCGTGCGCGACCTAAGATACTTAAAAAACTCTAAACTTGCCGCCAGCAGCGGCACTTGGCTGACTGACTGGCTCAACATCCGACCAATCCTATCGTTTCAAGACGGCAGGGTCGTTGCGACCGGACGCGCCTT
>JANLWR010000799.1:0-4108 GCA_031364625.1 Deinococcales bacterium
CAACGTAACCTGGCACGGCGAGCGGCAGAACGCCAATCAGGGTCAAAACACCTTTGGCGGCAATATTGGTTCTGGCAGTCAACCAAGCCAGCGGCAGTGCAATGACGCTGCAAGCCAGCACCACGCCCAACCCCAGCGCCACGGTTTTAAGTAGCAACTCGAGGTTGCGAAACCGAAAAACAATCTCGAGCAAATCTTTTGGGTTTGCCTCGAGCGCCCTTAAAACCAAGTACGCCAACGGAATCAACACCGCCAGGCACGCCAGAAGTGCTGGAATCATAAAAGTTTTTGGCGCAGGACGACCCACCCGAGGTTTGAAACTCGAGATTTTGGTTTTGGTTTGAGAGGATGTGCGTTGCATACGGGTTGAAAGGT
Organism: Deinococcales bacterium; assembly: GCA_031364625.1. GTDB lineage: Bacteria > Deinococcota > Deinococci > Deinococcales > JAAFIG01 > JANXTZ01. The sequence goes on from JANLWR010000799.1 coordinate 376, forward strand.
CGAATTCCGACTCGACCAATCAATTTACCAGGATTTTGTTCGGGGCGTTTGACTGCAACGCCACACTTGGGGTCTGCGTCTCGAGAATTCAATAACCTTTTTCCCTACTCACCAAATTCTCGAGCATCCCGCCTGCCACAAATTTTTCGGCGTTGCGCTCGAGCAGTGCGTTGGCTTTGCCAATCAAATTGGGTCCACCGCCGGCAATGTGCGGCGTCAGAATGCAATTCTCGAGTGACCAGAGTTTGGAATCGCTGGGCAACGGCTCAATATCAGTGACATCCAAAGCCGCGCCGCCAATTTCGTGTTTCTCGAGTGCGGCAATCAGGGCGTTTTCGTCGATGGCGCTGCCGCGTCCGACGTTGACCACCCAGGCTCGAGGTGAAAGCAGGGCAAGTCGCTCGGCGTTGATGATGTGCTGTGTGGCTGGTGTGTCGGGCAACACCATGATGACGGCATCGGCGCTGGGCAGCACCAAGTCCAGGTCTTCGATGGCGTGGGTGACAAAACCTTCGCGGTCGCCAGAAGTATTCGCAACACCCTCAACACTCGCGCCAAACGGTTGCAAACGGTGCGCAATCTCGAGTCCAATCGCGCCCATGCCCAGAATCAAAACGTTCGCTCCCTCGAGCGTCATCAGTTGTGTGCTTGGCGCGTTGACGGCTTGGTTGTAAAAGGCTTTGTCCCAACTTTTGGCGGTTTGATGGTCGCGGTGCAGGTGCATTCGGCGCACCGCAGAGAGTAGCAATGTCACGGCGAGTTCGGCGGTGGGCGCGTCGTGCAAACCCTTGCCGTTGGAAACCAGAATGCGATCCGAAGGGTTTAAATCGAGCACGTGATTGATGCCAGCCGTGAAGGTTTGAATCCATTTCAAACTGGGCATCTCGAGCAATGGCGCAAGCCCTTTACTGGTGATGCCCCAAACCACCAGACCTTCGGCGTCTAAACCTTCCAGGCTATCAGATCGCTTAAAACGTACAACCTCGAGTGGCAGTTCTGGGAGTTCCCAGGTGACGGAATCAGGAATCAAGATTCTAGGCATGATCTGATTCTAACGCTCGAGTGCATAAAGTAATGCAGGCTTCAAGATTTTCATGCACACGCGTTACACTGGCTCGGGTTGTCGCCCCGAGTTTTACAGTCTTTCGTTTTCTTCCTCGAGTTTGAGGCTCGAGTTTGAGTGAGGTCAATCATGAAAAAACCGTTGTTATTTTTATTCACCGCCGCCGTGCTCTCCCCTATGGCTTTATCGCAAAATGCGGTGACCAAAATCAAAGTGGGTTTGGGTTACTTGCCCGACGTGCAATTCGCGCCATTTTATTTGGCTGAGGTCAGCGGAGCGTACAAAAAAGCTGGTTTTGAAGTCGAATTCCAGCACGGTTTCACCAACGAACTGTATCCGCTGCTGGCGGCTGGCAAACTCGATTATGTGGTTGCCGACGCCGAAGATGTGGTTTTGTTGCGTTCAGAAAACGCCAAAGCCGCACCGTTCAAGTACATCATGGCGCTGTATCAAAACGTTCCAAATGCCTTGTTCAGCAAGGCGGAAAAGAACATCAAGACCATCAAAGACTTAAAAGGCAAAACCATCGGCATTCCAGGCAAGTACGGCAACTCTTGGACGAGCCTGCAAGCCACGCTGAAAGCCGCAAAACTGAAAGAATCAGACGTTAAGATTCTCGAGATTGGCTTTACCCAACTCGAGGCGGTCGTGGCAGATCGGGTTGACGTGGCGATGGGTTTTATCAACAACGAACCCGTCAAAGCCGCCGCGCAGAATATTAAATTGAACGTCATTGCCGCCGCGAAGTACAACCGCGCCCCTGGCGTTGGCGTCATCACCACCGATGCCAACCTCGAGAAACCTGAGTTGGTCAAGGCATTTTTGGCGGCGAATCAAGCGGCGATGGTCACGACCATCAACACGCCAAAAGTTGCGTTTGAAGCCAGCAAAAAATACGTGCAAAACCTGGGCGATGAGGGCATGAAGGTGCTCGAGGCGAGCATTCCATTGTACCAAAGCCCGTTTACCTTGGCTGAAGGCATTGGTTTTAGCAACCCGAACGGTTGGCAGAGCGCGATTGATCTTCTGAAATCGGTTGGGCGTTTGCCAAAGCCTGCCAAGCGCAGCACGTTTTACACCAATATTTACCTGAAAAATGTTCAAGCCAAATAGTTTAAAAATCTAAGAAGCCCTGAGCATTGATGCTCAGGGCTTCTTTAGAACATAACAGTTTTATGTTGATGCACCAAAACCCGATCCTCGAGATGGTTCTGAACGCTCATACCAGTTCATGGTTTGAACAGGTTTTTAGGCACTCGTTTCAATTTTGGCTTTGATCGTCTCAAGTCCTTTATCAAAATCTTTTTGGGGAAATCCGAGCGCATTCATGGTTTCTGCGACCTTTTGGGCGATTGCATTTGGAAGGCTGTAACTGAAGATCAAATGCACTTTGGTGACACCATCCGTCTCTTGAAACCTCAGGCTGCCCTCGCTTTTGACCTCCTCGCTTTCGTTCTGGTCATGAACGCTGTTCCATTTGATCAATTCATTCTCGAGATTCTCGGTGGTCACGGCATCAAATTCAACTTTGGTACGCAGTGGTCCACGAACCACCCAATGGCTTTTGTCATCACCAATGCGTTTGATTGATTCGACGCTGTCGATAAACTTGGCAAAATTCTCGAAATCTTGCCAGAACTTATAAACCTGTCCGATGGGTGCGTTGATGTCAATGGATTTATCGATCGTTATCATGAATAACCTCGCGCGGTTAAGCGATGCTTCAAAACCATACGATTGTCGTGGTCAGCGGTAAATGCCGCTGCAACCTGTAATCCGTGCCATTCGCGGAACAATCGTGCTACACCTATTATCAAAGTTCGTCACTTGGTTTACAATCAAGTGGCACACAATTAAAATGCAATCGACAGCTCAAAGATTTTTAAAGTTTATCCGCTGTTGAATGCACAAGGTATGGTCGTAAAATCACCAGTGTCACCCCAACAGCCACAATCAAGCCTCCTGACACCCCAAGCTCGACCATTGCCTGGCTAAAGCGCACCCCCTCGAGCGTACCTTTGATTTCCTCCACACCCAGCGTTGCACCAACGGCGAGAATTCGTCGCGTCGCGCTGATGCCTCCGATGACCAAAAATGGAATCAGGCTTTCTGCCACGTTGGGTTGACCGTGCCCGCGAATGAATCCGATGACGGTACGGAGTAACTCGAGCACAATTAAGGTCAGCAGTACGTCGTTAATCAGGACAATACTCGCCTCGAGAAATCCCGATTGTACTTTGTTAACAAATGCCACCAAGGCGTAGCCGACAATGGCGAGTGCCGTGGCGACCAGCACAAATCCGGCGATCAGGTAAGCGAATTGGTCGAGCCGCTCGAGCGCACCGACAAGATTGGATTCAGTGTTTTTCAAAGTCCAATGAATGTACATCCATGTGACTCGGGTGTTTGTACCGTAGGGTGCGCTTTACGGGGGCGAACATCTTCCGCGAGACCAGCCTGGAAGCCATTGGGTCTGAGCACAAGTTTAAAACACGACTGTTTTATTTTGATGCACCAACACCCGATCTTCGAGATGGGCTTTGACGGCTCGAGCCAAAACATTTCGTTCAATGTCGCGCCCAATTCGGGTTAAACCCTTCACGTCATCGCGGTGCGAAACCCGTGCCACATCTTGTTCAATAATTGGTCCAGCGTCGAGTTCGGAGGTCA
>JANLWR010000283.1:0-2774 GCA_031364625.1 Deinococcales bacterium
CATCGAACAAACCCAAATTCGAGATTAAAACATCGAGTTTTAGAATCAAATCGGTGTTCTCAGGCTCGAGCCGAATGCGTTTGGTCAACTCTCGCATGTCCTCCTCGAGTTGATAAAAACGGTTTCCGACCTGTTCGCGTAAAATTGCGCCCAACACATGCCCGAGGGCGTCCACGTCGCGGGCGAGTGGATCACGAGTTTCATTTTGCATTGTTCACCCCTTGAAAAATTTCACCCTCGAGTTTGCCGTTTTCACTGCCCTCGAGAAAACTGTAACGCGCCATGCGGGTCACAACATTGTCTGTTAAATCAAATTCGACAGCATTGAAAATACTGAGTCCTTGGGCGACCTCGTTTTTTTGCGGCAACCCTGTCCTGAACTTGTAAATGGCTGCATCCAAACCCATGCCGATGCTCGAGTCTTGCGGTCCGGTCATGCCAGAATCGGTTTGAAACGCCGTGCCAGCCGTTAAAAACCTGGTGTCTGCCGTTGGAACATGCGTGTGTGTGCCGATAAGCGCCGCAATTCGACCGTCAAAATGCCAGGCGAAACAGGCTTTTTCCGAGGTTGCCTCCGCATGAAAATCGACGAACACCGCGCCCAGATTCTCCTGCTCGAGAATATCCTCGAGTGCCGCGAACGGGTCATCCAACGGGTTCATGAAAATCCGACCTAGAAAATTGGTGACCGTGATTCGTTCACAGTTCACGTCAAAACTGTATGCCCCGCGCCCAGGCGCTCCGCTCGGGTAATTCTTGGGACGCACGATTCTTGGGTCATCGATTAAACTTAAAACCTCGCGGTTGTCCCAGGCATGGTTGCCCAAGGTCACGCAATCCACTCCCGCCTTCATGATGCTCGAGAAGGAGTCTTTGTTCAGTCCAAAGCCGCCAGCCGCGTTCTCTGCGTTGGCAATCACAAAATCAAACTTGCTTTTGATCGTGGGCAAATGGCTCGAGACGAGGTTGCGCCCGGGTTTGCCGAAAATATCACCAATGAACAAAACCTTCACGGGTACAGAATAACAGAACGCTCGAGTCGCACGATTCCCGAACGTTTGTTCAGATTTCAATTCATGTTGGATTCTCGAGGTTCGTTTCTGGGGGTGAAGCTCGAGAAACTGCTCCAACGTGCTAAAATATACGTCTCATGTGGACTTCTCGAGCAATTACAGCACCATTCGGTCTGAGCGTTTTTGGCTCTGCTCAGATAAGAGTTGAACCAGATCATGTTTCAATTGTTTTTACGGTGAGTCGACTTGAAGAAACGCCGTCAAAAGCGTTTGAGTCGGTGAAGCGTGCGGCAGCACAAGTGCAAACGTTTATTGCAAAAAATAACATTCCAGAATTTGGGTCGTCACAATTGCAACTTGAGCAAAAAAAGGAATTTGAAAACCAAAGATGGGTGTTTGGTGGGTATACCGCAAGCGTGAAATTTAGTCTTGTTATTCGTGATTTAACACAGTTTGAAGCCATTTTGTCAGGTGTTGTTACTTCAGGAGCGAATGAAATCAATTCAGTTTCTTTTGGTGCGGATCAACTGAAAGCAATCCGTCATGACATGCGCGAATTGGCTGTCAAAGAGGCGATTGTAAAAGCTGAAGGATATTGCAGAGCAGCGAATGTGAAACTGGGCAAGATTATCCACATTGAGGATGTCAACCCAGATGAGGCAAGTAGGAGTCAAGGAATGCACGGATCAAGCACTGCACATTGGCAAGAATCAGAAGTGAATTTTACAAGCGCTTTTAACCCTGCGAGTATCGTTGTAAAAGGTGCTGTGTTGCTCGGTTTTGAACTTGAATAAAACCTAAATCGGAAACCAAAAACTCAATTTCGTCCCCAACCCAACTTCAGACTCGAGCTTCATTTCCCCACCCGCCAGTTTGATGCGTTCGCGCATTCCCGCCAAACCCAAATGTCCTTTGGCGGCAAGGGTCGTGAACGCGTCCGCCTCTGGGGTGCTCGAGAATCCCGCACCGTCGTCGGTCACGCTGACCATCACGCCAGGAGGATGCTCAATGTTGCCGATGGTGTCAAATTTGACGCGAATGGCGGTACTGGTGGCTTTGGCGTGCTTGTCCACATTGGTTAATGCTTCTTGCACCACTCGAAAAAGCGTTAACTCGAGGTCGGGTTTAAGGCGTTGTTCGCGTCCCGAAACCTCAAGTCGTGCGCTGGTGCGCGATTGCGAGCACAACCATTCGAGCGCGGCGAGCAAACCGAGATCGTCCAGGGTGCTGGGACGTAAATTCCTCGAGAAGCGGCGCACGCTGTCGATGGCGGTGTCCACGTCGCCGCGAATGTCGGCGGTTCTGGCTTGGGCTTCTGGCAGAGTCTCGAGCATTGCGCCGAGTCGGTCGAGGCGTCTGGCGATGGCGACCAAAGTTTGGGCGGTGTCGTCGTGCAATTCGCGGGCGATACGGCGGCGTTCCTCCTCCTGGGCTTGGGTAAAAAGTGCTAGAAAACTGCGCAATTCGTCGGTTCGCCGCGCCTCGAGTCCACGCTGCGCGATTTCGTCCGCCAGTTTTTGCTGCTCGCTCAAATCTCGGGCTATCGCCAGACCGCCAACCACACGGCGATCAGAACGCAGCGCGTTGAGTTTGATCTCGAGGTACGCCGTGCTGCCGTCGCTCCGTCTCACGCCGCCCTCAAACGTAAAGGCGTCCCTGGCGTGAAGGTCATCGTCTGACCCTGCAATCATCTCGCGCCAAGCGCGGCGTGCCGCCAGCCAAGACGAAGCATTCCGTTATGGGGGAGAGGAGTTTGTGCTG
>JANLWR010000287.1:0-3647 GCA_031364625.1 Deinococcales bacterium
CGCCGCACGGTTGCTCGAGCGTTTGCAGGACACCAAGAACCGTTTGTCAACCGTCGCGCCAGGCGATGCCAGCAACAAAGACCGAAACGTTCGCGTGTCGATTCAAGTTTCTTTTGATGATCTGACCAGCGAACAAAGATACGTCTTTTCGATGTTGACAGCGTGTTTTGCCGAAACCACAGGTCTGGAGTTTTTGTCCATTGCGTGCAATTTGCCCCAACTGGAATGCGAGGATCGTTTGGGTGAACTGGTAAAACGGTCTTTGGTTGACCGTGACGATCAACGTTTTGGCTTGCACGCCTTGGTTCGAGATTTTGGGCGGGACAGTTTGGGTGAACGTCTCGAGGCTGGACAAAACGCAGTGGTTGTGGCGGCGGTTGGTTATGCCGAGCGATACAACCAGATTACAAAAGAGCATCTGGACTGTTTGGATATGGAACAGGTCAATTTGTTGGAAAGTGTTAAATACGTATCCCAACAGGATGGATTGGAGAAATCTGTTTTTAATCTTGCGTTTGCCATAGTTGATTACCTTGGCGTTCGTGGTTACTGGAATGAGCGAATTGTAGTGGGACAAACAGCAATGCGTCTGGCGAAACGCATTGATAATTTAGGTGCATTGGCAGCCTTTATGCACAATACTGCCGTAGCTCTTGGGAATCAGGGGCAAATTGAAGAGGCGAAATCTTTATACGATCAAAGTCTCGAGATTAAACGGAAACTTGAGGATCAATCTGGGATTGCCAATTCATTGCATCAACTTGGAAATATTGTTTATTTACAAGGTGATTACGATTCTGCTCGAGGTTATTACGATCAAAGTGCCGAGATTCGACGGAAGCTTGGGGATCAATCTGGGATTGCCTTTTCATTACATAACCTTGGAATGATTGCCGATGTTCAAGGTGATTACGTTACCGCTCGAGGTTATTACGATCAAAGTCTCGAGATTATGCGGGAACTTGAGAATCAATCTGGGATTGCCAATTCATTGCATAACCTTGGAAATATTGTTTATTTACAAGGTGATTATGTTTCCGCTCAAGGTTCTTACGACCAAAGTCTCAAGATTTCACGGGAACTTGGGAATCTTTCTGGTATTGCTGGTTCATTGCACCAACTTGGGTGTTTGGCGGAAGATGAGGGGCGACGCGAGGATGCGTGTGGGTATTACAAAGAAGCCCTCAAGATTTTCGAGCGACTTAAATCACCGAATGCCAATCTTGCTAGACAAAACCTGGAGCGTCTTGGTTGTATTTGACCTGCTCAGTTAAACTTTTTCTCCAAATACTCGAGCACCACAGGGTCAAGCTTTCCCGCCTTCACCATGCGTTCCTCGAGGTTTTCCGCGCCAGCGATGGCTAAAAGTGCTTGTTGTGATTCTTCGCACCATTGGCTGCCAGGTTCGGTTTTCAAAAATCCTGCTTTGAACAACACCCGCTCGAGCCGCAGAGCAATTTCACCCTCGAGCGGGATGAGGTTCTCGAGCTTTGGGCGTTCAAACAACAACCTGTGAATCGACAGCAGACGTTGCAATTCGGGTATCGGATCGTTGTGATCGTCCACGCGCAAGTCAATCATGCGGTCATTGAAACCCGCGTAACCACCTTTGACTCGAGCGACGTACAACGCTGCCGATTGTCGCCCTCGAGCATCACCGCCAGCCCGATCTGCGGCAAGCAAAGCGGCAAGTAGACGTTCGGGAAATTGTAAACTCGAGTCTTGCTCGAAAGTTTCGGCAATCGCATCGACCACGTGCGAACCCGCCAGAATGTTGCCTTGCGCCGCGTAACCTGCACCCGTGCGACCTCCAGCCCAAGCGTGACAACTAGACCCCGTGAACGAAAAACCTTCTCCGCTCGAGTTCACCAGACCGTACTGACGTTGCTGATAATCGGTATCGTTCGCCTCAAATTCTGCGGCGATGTCATCTAAGCTCCAACCAGCGCCCATCAGTTCCAAAGCCCGAGGTCCAAAGCTGGTGTTGGCATAAGACTGCGTTGCGACTGCGCCCAAACCGCCCATGACCCAAGGCACTACCGCGCCCACCGCCAAGAATTTGCTGGCAACCGCCACGCCCAAATCGCCAGTGCTGGCGTCCCTGGCGACAATCGAAAACGTGCTGACCCTGCGGATGCTCAAGTTCATGCTGTATTTTACGCCCTGGGTTGTGCTAAAACTTCTTTATGATTACCGCTTTTGTGCTGGTGCGTGCCAAACGAGATGTTATTCCCGAAACCGCCGAAGCGCTTGCCGCCATGAAACACGTTGCCGAATGTTACAGCGTGACGGGCGACTGGGACATTGTGGTGATCTTGCGCTTTCCACAATTCGAGGACTTGGACGATATTGTGACCGGTCAGCTTCGTAAAATTCCTGGCATCGAACGCACCAGCACGATGCTTGGATTTAAAGCCTACTCGAGTGCGCTGCTCGATTCTGCGTTTAACATTGGCGGATGAACGAGAGCCTCGCCGCCCTTTTAAAACCTCGAGTGCCGCTGCCAGTCGCGCCACGAAATTTTCAGAGCTTGGAGGGGTATTCCAACATCAAACGCTTCTGGGATTGGCTCGAGGCGTTTCACAACCAGGGTTTGAGCGTGCGTGTGCCGACTCGAGTACCCGTTGAACACTGCCGCCGCACAGTAGTTGGGATTGAACGGTTTAACGCGGGCGGACTGGTCGATGACCTCGCCCTCCTGAACGCCCTTTTGGACGACGACCACATGACGCTCGAGATTTTCAACCTGCATCCCGAAGCCGCCGATGCCATGCAGTCCCTGCTCGAGGGTGACAAACAGCCGCTTGCCAGTATTCTCTCGAATGCCTACAAATTGGTTTTTGACGTGCAAGTTGCCTTTACCGCCCGACGCGAATTGCGTATCAAAGCCGACACGCGATTTGTGGCGCTCGAGGATGATCTGTTTCCGGTCAGTTGGGATTTAAAAGCTGTTCGATTGCGCCGCGACGATTGGCGAATGCTCTTGGACCGTGCCGCAATGGGTTTGAAGTAATCTTGTGACGCTGGCGTGACGGTTAAAAGATTAGCTTGAAACTCGAGGTGAAATCATGTTGAACAAGAAATTACTGTTGGTTTTTTCAATGCTCACGCTTGGATTTACGGCTTGCCCCGCACCTCAAACGTATGGAATAAGTGGAACGATCACCGTTCCTGTTGGCAGCGACGTAAAAGACACGATCATCGTGGCGTGCAATATCGAAAGTTGCAAAAAACAATTTTCGGCAAATGCTGAGGTGACGACCATTGGCAGTACGGGTTTAAGTGCTGGGTGGAACATCAGATTGTACACTCCAGGAAAATACCAAGTGATTGCCGTGAACACAGCACAAGGTCTGATTGGTGTGTACAAAAATCCAACCACCAACTCGAGCTTTATTGAAGTACAAGGAAGTTACAACTCCGAATCAGAGGTCAACATCACTTTGATCAAGGGCGCTGTACCAGCCCAAGCCTTGGATTTATTCAAAACCGAACTTCCAACCTCGCCATTTCCAAGCTCGAGTATTAGCGCGTTAAACTGAATCAATGCTCGATTTTTTAATTCAAACCTTCCTCACCCTATTCGTCGTCATGGATCCTATCGCGCTTGTTCCCGCGTTTTTGGGCATGGCTGGCACGCGACCCAA
>JANLWR010000909.1:0-3299 GCA_031364625.1 Deinococcales bacterium
TCGGATATTGATTTGAGTCTTTTGGTGAGTGACGAACACGCTTTTCGCCAAGATTTACCAGGCATCATCTCAAGCATTTCTCCCGTGCTGTTTTACCTGCCGCTGGATTTCGGAGCAATGAGCGCAATGGTGTTATTTGAATTACCGCGTGAAATCCGAGCAGAACTTGCACACCGCTTAATCTCGAGTTTGACCGAACCCAGCGAATAATAATCTGACGCGCTGCTGGAAAAAGTGGCACTTAAACGACTCGAGGAATTAAAAACAGGTACGGTCAAAGACATTTCGGGAGAGGAAGCGCTTTCTCGTGCCAGACAAGCTTTACAATGATGCGTTTCATCCCGAAGCGCTCGAGGAACTGATTCAAATCAAACTGTATTACACTGTCAATCCGCGAATTGGTTACGTTGATTGAAAAATTAACGTAGCTCGAGTCATTTAGGATTTCACCCATACCTCAAGGAGTAGACTCGAGCCATGAGTGTCAGCACGTCCACATCGGTTTCTCCTTTGGGTTTATTGAATTCTTTTTCTGGGGCAGTCCAAAAAAACTTGGCAGTGTTGTTCACTGCTCAGGCGCTGAATACGGGTGCAACCACGGTTTCAACCTCACTCTCGAGCATCATTATTGTGCATATTACGGGTGCGGACAAATTGTCTGGTTTGCCGAGTACCATCAATTTTTTCATGAGCGCGATTGCCGCGTTTTGGGCTGGGCGTTTGATGGCGGCTCGAGGGCGGCGAATTGGGCTTAGTTTGGGGTATGCGATTGGTTTTGTCGGTGCGGCACTGGCGGCAACGATGGCGCTCGAGAAGAACCTGATTGGTTTTTTGATTGGTGGTGCGTTGGTCGGCGTGGCAAACGGTGCGGTTCAGCAAGGGCGCTATGCCGTTGCGGACATGGTTGGCGCGGGCGTGCGCGGTACGGTCATGGGTTGGATTTTGACGGGTAGCGTCCTGGGTTCAATTCTCAGCAATGTCATCTCGAGCTATGTGCGGGCGTATGCCAAGGGAATCAACCTGCCCGAGATTGAATTCGGTTGGTATTTGGGGTCGCTGTTTATGCTGATTGCCGGTTTGATCGTCTGGTTTTTCTTGCGCCCAGAACCCTTGACGCTCGCACCGCGAACCTCGAGCGTCACGATTGAAAATGTTCCAGGCAATCTCGAGATTCGGAGTTGGAAAACACTGTTGCGAGTGCCGAATATTCGTTTGGCATTAAGCTCCATGACTTTCGGGCAATTGGTCATGGTGATGCTGATGGTCTTGATGCCGCTTCATGCCGATCATTTGGGAATCGCGCCGCTCACGATCACATCCTTGATTACTTCGCATATTTTTGGCATGTTTGGTTTTTCTTGGCTGACGGGCAGTCTGGCGGACAAATGGGGTCGTCGTACCATCATCATGCTTGGAGCGTTGCAATTCGCGCTCTCGGGCTTTATCGCTATTTTTGCCACCCGCCCACTCGAGATGGGCATCAGTTTGTTCTTGCTCGGCACAGGTTGGAATTTTTGTTCGGTCGGTGGCAGCACGCTGTTAACTGACAACCTCGAGCCTTCAGAACGTGCTCGAGTTCAGGGTGGCGCGGAGACAATGGTTTGGATTTTTGCCGCGACAGGTGCGCTCGGCGGCGGCTTGATCGCAGGAACATTCGGCTTTCCGATTTTGGGTGTCATCGGCATGATCGCAGGGCTTGTCCCGCTTGCGGTGGCATTGATGACTCCCGATACCAAAAACCTGTAATACTGCTGCCATGAGCGTCAATTGCATGGTGATGGTGGACATTCCGGGTTTTAGCCTTGATGATGAAACTCGAGCGCATTTAATGCGTTACAAACCTGGCGGCATTATTTTGTTCAGAAAAAATATTGTTGATCGGGCGCAAACTCGAGCCTTAATTGAAGATTTGAAAAGCATTCTCGGCAATGATCTGCTGCTTGCCATTGATGCCGAAGGCGGCGGTGTCTGGCGCACCACCGACCTTCCCAACGCCCCCAGTGCCATGAGTTTGGGGGCTGCCAACGACCTCAATTTGGCTCGAGACATTGGTGCGCTGGTGGCTCGAGGGTTGCGGTCTATGGGTATCAATTGGAATTTTGCGCCCGTGCTGGATTTGAACAACAACCCGCTCAATCCTGTTATTTCTGACCGCTCGTTTGGCGAAGACCCAAAACGCGCCACAGAACTCGCGTTGGCTTGGGCGAAAGGACTTATGTCTGAGGGTGTTGCAGCTTGTGGTAAGCATTTCCCTGGTCACGGTGACACCAAACTCGACTCACACTTGGCACTTCCAACCGTCGCCAGGAATCTCGAGGGTTTGGAAGAATACGAACTCGTGCCGTTTCGTATGGCTGCGCCGCATTTGCCCAGCATCATGACGGCGCACATTGTTTACCCGAGCATTGACCCGGATTTACCCGCGACACTGTCCAAAAAAATCTTGACGGGTTTGTTGCGTGAACGCGGTCAGTTTGAGGGCGTGATCGTGACCGATTCGATGGGAATGCACGCCATCGACAAAAACTGGGGACGCGGCGAGGCTGCGGTCATGAGCATCAACGCGGGTTCGGACATGGTTGAGGCGCTCGGCGCTAGGGAAGCCCAAGCCCAGACTTTGGAAGCCCTCGAGCAAGCCGAAAAAAACGGTGTCATCTCGAGCGAAAGAATAACCGCCTCACTCGAGCGTCTTCACAACCTTGCAACCCGTTTTCCAATTGCGCCACTCGATTACGCGCCCGAACTCGAGATTTCAGACCGTAATTTGGCGTCTCGAGCTTGGGGTGCGGGAATCACCGAATTCGGAAATGTTGTGTTTCCAAAACCTGGCTCGAGCATTACGCTGATTGCACCCGATGTTGCCCCTGAAGAAAACGTTTCCGAAGTCGGTGTAGCAGGGGCAAACCTCGTCACGCTGCTCTCGAGCGAATACCAAGTCAAAGCAATTTTGCATCCCGCCCGTGACCCGCTTTCAGTTCTCGAGCAAGTCAAAGCCGCTCGAGGGGCTGGGGATTTTATTGTTTACGCCACCACCAGTCGTCACCGCATGACCGAATCTGGACGCGAACTGGCAAAGGCTGCTCAACCTGATCTGCATTTGGCACTCTGGAATGCCTACACGGTCGCTGACGTGCCAGCACCCGCACTTGTGACCTATGGCTACCGTCTCGAGGCGCTGACGGCTTTAATACGGGTTTTACGCGGTGAAACCCGAGCTTTGGGGGTTGCGCCAGTGAAGTTGGGGTGAGTTTGGTTACTCGAGAAGCAAACGCCTGACGAGAATGCCTTTGCCTGTTCAT
>JANLWR010000039.1:0-1804 GCA_031364625.1 Deinococcales bacterium
GGGACGATGCGCTTCATGTTTTGCTCTACACGGTTTTTCAAGAACGCGCCACGCAACTCAACTACCTCAACTTGGCAAAAATCACCCAGGGCATCTCGAGCAAACCAGAACTCAACGACCAGATTGACCCAGTGTTGACCAAGGTTGCCGTGACCATCGCCACCGACGAGGCGGCGCATTACAATTTCTTCCTCGAGTGCGCCAGGTTATTCATGTACTATTACCCACTCGAGACGCTCGAAGCCATGCGCGATGTGGTCAATCACTTTGCCATGCCGGCTGGGGACATCATTCCAAATTGGGACGAATTCTTCGAGGCGGCGTACAAATGCGCCGTTTACGGACCGCGTGAGTACGCCAGGGATGTTGTGGCACTCGTGTTCTCGCAATTTGGCGTGCAGGGCAAACGTCAACTCGAAGAGGGCATCAAACGCACGCGCCTTGTGCCCGACGAACAGGGGCAGATGATGCAAACCGCGATTTGGGAGACCTTTGACCCAGAAATCATGCTGCGCGATGTAAAGCGCATTTACGCCAAGATTCAGGGGCACGAAGCCAAGTACGGCATGGACAAGATTGACCCTGTTGCCCTTGTGGACAATCCTGTCTGGCCCGTGCGTTAAGTAAACCAAACTGCTCAATTTTCTGGCGCATCCTCGAGATGCGCCATTTTAAATTTTCGAGCCGTAGAATACCCATATGGAACTACAAGCACTGGCACTGCAATTGATCGCTGAACGAATTCCTGGAACGCGCAAGGGTGCGCTCGAGGCGGCTTGGGTTCACTCGAGGCGGGTTTCTGAACGACTGACACGACACGGTTACGGACTTGATGTGATCTTGGCAGGATTGCTGCATGACATTGTCGAGGACGGTAATACGACATTGCAAGAACTTTCAGACTTTGGATTCTCGAGTCGAACGGTTCATCTGATCGACCTGTCGAGTCATGACGATGCCATTATTGACAAAGATGAACGTTGGGCGCAGATGGTTTTCAGACTCGAGCAAGCGCAGGACAGCGATGCTTGGGCAGTCAAAGTCTGTGACTTAATTGATAACTTGCACGGTTCAATCAGTTTACGCTTAGAGCGTCGCGCCGTGTTCTTTGAAGTCAAAGCCCCAACCTACCTCAGTCTGTCTCGAGTGCCGCTTGAGATGAATGCTTTGTGGCTCGAGTTGCTCGAGGCGTTTTGTGAACCTGGTCTGAAACGTTACAGAAGTCTATACCGTTAGATTCAGTTTGTCTGGAACAGATCAAATAACCAAAAACCCTTCCAAATTGCTTTGCGGACTTAAACTGAATCTCGAGTTTTTTTAAAGGAGGTTTTATGAAACGTGTTGTGATTGTTTTATTGGTGCTTCTAGGCTTTTCATCGCTGGCTGGTGCCCAAAAATTCTCAATTGGTGGCGGAATTACGGGTTCGGCGGGTTCGGGTCAGACTGCCCAAATCGGCGCAAGCGTTCAAGTGACGGTTGGCGACCTGTTAAAAATCGAACCGATTGGCGTCGATTTGCGGGTCAATGCCGATGCCACATTCTCGAGCAGCACCAGCATCGAAATTGGCATTTCGCCGCTGGCAACCTTTCAAGTCGCTCAGTTTCGACTCTATGCCGGTCCGAGCCTTAAATTCTTTATCCCGGGCGGTCTGGGATTTGGGGCAGCCGCAGGTTTTAATTATCCTATAGCCCCTGGTTTGAACAGTTACGCAGAACTCAACCTCACGTTTGCCCCTTTCTCGAGTTGGGCTGTGCGGGTTGGCGTTCAGTACAGTTTCTAAGTCAATTTAAATATTAAACCTCT
>JANLWR010000044.1:0-4472 GCA_031364625.1 Deinococcales bacterium
CCCCCCCCCCCCCCCCCCGCCGTTTTCCCCCGCGGGGTTTTGGGGGTGGGGGCCGTCGCCCCGCTCGACACGGTGGGGCCGCTTTTGCACCCTCGAGTTTGAAATCAAAACTCGAGGGTGGTTTTGTGATCTTGCCAGCACTGAAACCAAGTAACCCGAAAAGGTTAAACTGACTTTGTGCAAGCCATCACAACTTACCTTTCCAGCCTTCAGAAAAAATTATCTCGAGGTGATGCCACAGAGCACACGTACCGCAGCGATTTGCAAGATTTACTCGAGACGTTGCTGCCAGGTTTTACCGCAACCAACGAAGCCAAACGTAAAGTCTACGGAGCGCCCGATTTTATCATCAGCAAAGAACGCCTCGACATTGGGCATCTCGAGGTCAAAGACATTGGCGTCAACCTTGAAAAGGTTTTAAAAACCGATCAATGGCGGCGTTACACTCAGGCGCTGGGCAATTTGATTTTGTCCGATTACCTCGAGTTTCGTTGGTTTGTGCGCGGCAAATTGCGCCGCACCGTGCGACTTGCCGAGGTTGTGAACGGCAAGATGACCACCAAAGCCAATGCCGCCGAAGAAATAAAATCTCTTCTCGAGGCGTTCGTGCAAAACCCAGCACCCGCCGCAGGCAGTTCCAAAGAACTTGCCGAACGGCTGGCGTATTACGCCCAGCAAATCCGAGCCGTGATTCGCCGCGTGCTGCGTGAAGAACTGACCGCAAAAACCGACAATAAACCCTTAACCGACCAGTTTCGCAGCATTCAAGAAATTCTGGTTGCCGAATTGACCCGCGAAGAATTTGCGGACTTGTACGCCCAAACCCTGACTTACGGCTTGTTCGCCACCCGCATTCAACAAGACGAACCCGACACCAGCCTGGGCGAGTTAAGTCAATTTGCCCCAGATTTTAAGGAACGCGCTTTCTCGAGGGTCACACCGCTTTTGGGCATTCGTGGCAACGCGGTCTTAACCCAGATTTTCACGTACTTTGGCGGCGCGAACGCCCACCCCGATTTTGTTTGGGCGCTCGAGGAAGTCGCCATGGTGCTAGACCACGCGAACATGGAGAGCATCAAAAGCGAACTGGGCAAAGCCACAGGCGCGGGCGATCCCGTACTGCACTTTTACGAATCGTTCCTGGCGAGTTACGACAAAGCCATGCGAGAAAAACGCGGCGTGTATTACACCCCAGAACCCGTGGTCAGTTACATCGTGCGAAGCGTGGATTTTATTCTCAAAACCCGTTTCAACCTCAAAAAAGGCTTGGCAGATTCCAGCCAAACCGAAACTGGCGTGCATAAAGTTCAGATTCTTGACCCCGCCACCGGCACGGGAACGTTCTTAAACAACGTGATTAACCACATTTACGCAGGTTTCTCGAGCAGCAACCAAGGCATGTGGAACGGTTACGTCAAAAATCATTTGCTGCCCCGCATTCATGGTTTCGAGTTTTTGATTGCACCGTACACGCTGGCGCACCTCAAACTCGATTTTTTACTGTCGCGCACGGGTTATAAACTCGAGAAAGACGAACGTGTGCGGGTGTTTTTGACCAACACTTTAGAAGAACCCCGAGCCGTTGACGAAAACTTTTTACCCCTCGCCGCCGCCCTGCAACGCGAGGCGCTCGAGGCAAGCGGCGTGAAACGTGACACGCCCGTGATGGTGGTGCTTGGCAACCCGCCGTACAGTGGTCACAGCGCCAACAAAGGCGCTTGGATTCATGATTTATTGCATGGCAAAGACAGCCAAAACTCGAGCGTCCAAAGCACAAACCAGACTGCCAATTATTTTGAGGTGGACGGTATGCCGCTTGGCGAAGCCAACCCGAAATACTTAAACGATGATTACGTCAAATTTATTCGGTTTGCCCAGTGGCGCATAGACCGCACTGGCGCGGGAATTTTGGCTTTCGTCACCAATCACGGGTATTTGGACAACCCCACCTTTCGCGGGATGCGCCAAGCATTACTGAACAGTTTTGACGAGTTGTATTTTTTAGATTTGCACGGCAACAACCGCAAGAAAGAAACCGCACCCGACGGCAGCAAAGACGAGAATGTTTTTGACATCATGCAAGGCGTTGCCATTGGTATTTTTGTAAAACTTCCACCCGAGAACAAGACAATGCTCGAGTTGGGCAAACGCGTTTTTCATGCCGATTTGTGGGGATTGCGCGAGGCATTTACAGGTAAAGGCGAAAACGCAAAATTGATGGGTGGGAAATACCATTGGTTAGCTGAAAATGATTTGAGCAGCACGCAATGGGAGGAAGTTACACCTTCTAAACCATTTTACTTATTCGTACCGCAAAATGTAGGAGCAGGAAAAGAGTATTTGCCATGTTGGGGACTTCAAAATATTTTTTCCGTGAGTGTCAATGGATTCAAAACGCATCGAGATCATTTTGCAATTGCTTTTGACAAAACTGAAATACAAAAACGAATTGTTGACTTACTTAATTCACGTTTGAGTGATGACGAAATTCGGGAGCAGTACGACCTCAAGGACAATAGTGATTGGCAACTTAAAGCTGCTCGAGCCACATTGAAACGAATGCCCGACTGGCAACAGAATCTAATCCCATGTGATTACCGTCCGTTTGACCAACGCTGGTGTTATTTCCATGAAGTCGCAATGGATCGCCCTCGACGAGAACTCACTCAACATGTTTTAAACAAGAAAAATCTCTGCCTACTTTCCTCGAGACAACAAGGTTCGTTTGGCTATCAGCACGTCTTTATTTCTGATTTACCTGCAAACGATACCTTGATTTCCAACAAATCGAGCGAAGCGCACCACACTTTCCCGCTTTACCTTTACCCTGAAATAGATGGTCTGGCGCTTGGGGGCGTGACGCGACAAGCGAACCTTTCAGCAGAATTTTTGGCGACCGTCAATGAAAAAACGGGCTTGGAATACCTTCCAGACGGTGCGGGAAACCTCGAGACGCAATACGGACCCGAAGACGTACTGCATTATATTTACGCGGTATTGCACAGCCCAACTTACCGCACGCGTTACGCAGAATTCTTAAAAATTGATTTCCCACGAATTCCTGTGACCAGCAAACCAGCATTGTTCGTGCAACTTGTTCTTCTCGGGCGCGAACTGACCAGTTTGCACTTGTTAACCTCGGACTCGCTCGATGAGGAGAATACAACCGTGACTTATCCACATGCGGGGTTAAACGTTGTGGATAAACCGCGTTACGTTGCGCCAAACGGCGGCACGCCAGGGCAGGTTTTCATCAACGACACGCAGTGTTTCTCTGGCATTGCCCCAGAACTTTGGGCGCATCGGGTGGGCGGTTATCAAGTCCTCGAGAAATGGTTAAAAGACCGCAAAGGACGCGAGTTAAGCTTTGATGACATTACGCATTACACCCGCGTTTGTGCGGCGTTACAACACACCCGAACGGCAATGCTCGAGATTGACGGTGCGGTGATGGCGGCGGGTGGTTTCCCAATCGTTTAACGGCTTTGGCGTGGTTGACGCTCGAGATTTAACCGCGAACACCCACGCTCAAGTTCATCAATTTTGGGGGTTATTCGCTCGAGATTGAATCTTTCAATCAAATTCAACCATGACTTTCATTGAGGTTTTCTTTTCCTTGTCCGCAAACTCGAGCGCCTGATGCGCCTGATCCAAGCCAAATCGGTGGGTAATCATGGCGTCAAGATTCACGCGGTTTTGAGCAACCAACTCGAGCGCGGCGGGGTAACAATTGGCGTAACGAAATTGCCCGCGAATGTCCACCTCTCGAGAGGCGGCGGCGACAATATCGAGCGAGATCAGTGGTTCGGCTGGCAGCCCAACCAGAATCGCCACCCCGCCCGAGCGCGTGGCTTCAATCGTCATGCGGCAGGTGTGCAGCGATCCTGCCGTTTCAAACGCGGCATCCACCCCCGCACTCGAGCCTGTCAAACCCGTGAGCGGCGAGGTGATGGCGCGAATTTGCTCGAGCACATTTAGGTCGCGTCCGTTGATGGTGTGCGTTGCCCCAAGTTGCTTTGCCAGGTCTAGTCTGAACGGCTCGAGGTCAACCGCGATGATGGTCGTTGCGCCTGCGGCTTTGGCGGCTTGCAGGGTCGTGCAACCAATCGGTCCCGCGCCGAAGACCGCCACACTTGCGCCCATGCCGATTTGGGCGCGTTGCACCGCCCAGACGCCCACCGCCAGAGGCTCGAGAAGCGCGGCGGCATCGAGGCTCATGCCGTCAGGAATTTTGAAGGCAAAGTCAGATGGCCACGCCACATATTCGGCAAACGCACCGTCCACGGGTGGCGTTGCCATGAACGTAATATCTGGGCAGAGGTTGTAACGCCCGCGTTTGCAGTGGTAGCAGCTTCGGCACGGATAGCCAGGCTCGAGGCTGACCCGATCACCGACTTTCAGATTTGAGACTTCAGAACCGATGGCGGCAACCACTCCCGCCGATTCGTGTCCGAGCACAAGCGGTTTTTCGA
>JANLWR010000078.1:0-1901 GCA_031364625.1 Deinococcales bacterium
TTAAGGTCAGTGGGTCTTTATCAAAAATGCGGGGCAAGTTGTAAGCGGCGGCAATGCCTGTGGCAACAACTGCCAGCACCAGCACGCCGTACCAAAGTTGGCGTTGGACTTTAACGCCCCAATCGGTGAAGTCGATCAAAATAATGCGGATGCCATTAAACGAATGGTAAGAAACTGCGCCAGCCACACCGATCAAGCCCAGTCGAAACAACACAAAGCCGTAAACCTCGTGGATGCTCATGTAAAATTTTTCGCCCAGCATGACCGAACCGATGCTGAACGTGTGCAGCAATAAATATGCCAGCAGCGCCAAACCTGAAAGTCGGTGTAGAAAGAATGCCCATTGTCCTTCTCTGCCTTTGTACATAGTCCCTCCTGATGCCCGAGTTGAGTCTCGAGGATTGGTTTTGAAATTTACTTAACCTGGGTTAAATATTAGCACTTTTGTCCAAACACTTGTATCTCGAGCTTACAGGAAGATCAGCAGCGGCGCATCAGATGACAGCGTTTTATCAGATTGTACCCCTGGCGATTGCCGAAATCGATTTCACGAACGGGTTAAAGCTGAACTCAAAATCAAACATTTTGGTTGTTCAATCTGATGACCTCGTGAGACAAGAATTTATGTGTTCAAAAAGCGATACTTTTATTGTTGTGTGAAAAAAAGAAGCAAAAAAATTTCGCAATGTTTAATAGATCTTGACAGATTGCGCCACAAATGTATAATTCCGTTCGCGTTCGCCTTTTTCAATCTGCGAACCAGAATCAGGCGGGCGAGGCGACCTCGAGCACTCGAGCGCAAATGGGAGGTTCACGTTGGAACTTTTTGGTTTCGGCTCGCACCTGATGATCGATGGTCATCACGCAGAGAAAAGCAAACTCGAGGATATCGACTTCATTCGAGGCTTGCTCGAACAATTGCCACTGGACATGGACATGCACAAAATCATGCCTGTTCACGTGAAAACCGTTTCAGGTAGCCACCCCGAAGACGCCGGCATTACCGGCGTGGTGATCGTCGCCGAATCGCACATTGCCATTCAGACCTTCCCAGAAAAACGATTTGTCAGCGTTGACGTTTTCAGCTGCAAAGAGTTCGACACCCAAAAAGCCATCTCGAGCCTGGTCGAAGCCTTTGGCATTGGACGTTTTGAAACGCATCATATTAACCGTGGCAAAGAATTTCCGCACGATATGCCCAGCATCGAACGTATTCTGGCGGGAGACCGCAGTTACCTCGAGGCAAGAATTTCTTAAAATCACTTAAAAACCTCAAAACACTTGAGTAAACCTGATGAGAACTTAGATTTTAGATTGAGGTTTGCTGAAGGTCTGTTCAGTTTGGCTTCAGTCTTAGGACTTAACCTGAACATCATGAAACTTTACCTACCGATTTTCTTGCTGCTCGTGGCATTCTCGAGTTGTGTTGTTCGTGTGATCGAACCCGCCCCGGTCGCCACAAAACCAACACCTGTACAAACCGTGGTCGTTGTGACAAACCCGAATGTTTTAATTATCAACCGACGCATTGGTTTGCCAGCGTATCCAAACAGCCGTGTGTTTAACCTTGAAGACAATGGTGACTCGAGAAAAGTCGAGTTTGAAACAAATGCTTCACTGAATCAAGTGTACGCATTTTTTCACAACGAACTGCTCAGGCGTGGATGGTTGCGGTCAAAACTGAACGTTAAAGGTTCAGCAACCAAAGTTGAAGCCAGATACCAACGCCCTAACGAGCGCTTCGATTTCAAACTCGATCAGCAGGGCAACAGTGGGCGTTACAAACTCGAGATCAACTTTTAAAACCACTGCGCCGCGCCGCACCACTGGCGGCTAAGCTCACGAGATGAATAGCCTGGTTTTCCACCCTCGAGTGGTACTGGACGGGCAGAAAATCGTCT
>JANLWR010000083.1:0-2742 GCA_031364625.1 Deinococcales bacterium
CTCATTGGGTGATTATCCAATTGACACTTTGCTGATTCGTAACGAACATCGAACAATCTATGACGTTTTAAGAAGAATTGAGCAAAATTCTTTCATTATGAACCCCGAGTTTCAAAGAGATTTTGTCTGGTCAGAAGATAAACAAAGTAAGTTAATTGAATCTGTCCTGATGCGGATTCCTCTTCCCGTATTTTATCTAGCCGAAGATGAGCAAGGTCGTATGATTGTAGTAGATGGATTACAACGTTTAACAACATTTCGACGATTCGTCAATAATGAACTTCGGCTTAAATTTCACAGTATGGATGAACACAGTCGGGGTCATGAACTGGAAAATAAATGTTTTCGAGAACTTCCACCAAAACTTCAAAACCGAATAGAAGATTTTACATTAACTCTATACATAATTGATGCAAAAGTTCCAGAAAGAGCACGGTTAGATATTTTTGAACGAGTCAACAGTGGGGTTTTATTAACAAGGCAGCAAATGCGTAACAGTTTGTATATGGGAAAAGCAACACGTTTCTTGAAAGAAGAAGCAAGTAGCGACCTCTTTTTACTTGCAACGGGGAACGGTCTTAAAGCTGAAACAATGCGAGATCGGGAGTTTGTCAATCGCTTCTGTGCTTTTCAACTCCTTGATCAAGATACTTATCGAGGAGACATGGATGGATTCCTTGCTCAAGCATTAAAAAAAATGAATAGTCTTAATTCTGAAAATCTCATCAAGCTGAGTTTAGATTTCCGAAGAGGTTTGACTAACAATTTTAAAGTTTTTGGCAAATATTCATTTCGTAAACATAGTGAAAATGCGGTTTCTCGTAGTGTAATTAACGCATCTCTTTGGGATGTGATGACTACTGGTTTGTCTAGCCAATCAGAATCCACAATCGAAGAGCACAAGGATCAATTAAGATACGAATTCTACGGATTAATGAATAACGAATATTTTGTCCAATCAATCTCTTATGCTACTAATGATATCCGCAGCGTGAATAGTCGGTTTTATATATCTCGAATGATGTTTGAGGGGGTTTTTGGTGCTAACCCAAATTAACCTTCAGCATTTTAAATGCTTTGAAAATTTAGAGCTGCCACTTGCTCAACTAACACTACTAACTGGTACAAATGCTTCTGGAAAATCATCTGTTTTACAAGGACTTGTATTGTTGCATCAAACCATGCGTGAACATGAATGGTCTAAACGACTAATGCTTAACGGCTCAACCATTCAACTTGGTACTGTATTAGATGTTGTTGACCAAGTTCATGGCAGAAACAGCTTTGAAATTGGTTTTAAAGACGATGAAACGAATCATCACTGGACGTTCGAGGGAGAACGTTCTGATATGTCTCTTTTGGTAAAACGTTTCGCTGTGAATGGAAATTATCGCCAATCCCCAGATGTATTAAGATACTTAATGCCATTTGATTTATTGAGGGATTTTGGGACTCCTCTAGCAGATCGCTTGCGTGGGCTTTCGTATATCACCGCAGAACGTGTTGGACCACGCGAGGTTTATGATTTGGCAGACAAGCAATCAGCAACAGTTGTGGGTGCTGCTGGCGAATATGCAATGAGCGTCTTGTACTGGGGAAGGGAAGAACCTGTGCTCGAGGGACTCACGTTACCTAATGTTGCAAGTAAAAGGTTTCAGCAAGTTGAAGCGCGAATGGCTACACTCTTTCCAGGGTTTGCAATGGAATTGCAGCAAGTAGCACGAGCCAACGCAGTGTCTTTGGGTTTACGTACTTACGCAGATACAGATTTCCTTCGACCTGTTCATATGGGATTTGGTTTAACACAAGTTCTTCCAATTGTTGTTGCAGCACTCTCGGCAGGCAAAGACGATATTCTCCTCATCGAAAACCCCGAAGTACATTTGCATCCTGCTGGGCAAGCGCTCATGGGGCAGTTTTTAGCAGATGTCGCTCAAGCTGGTGTACAGGTAATTGTGGAAACGCATAGTGACCACGTACTGAATGGAATTCGTCGTTCAGTCAAAGCGGCAAAACTCGAGCCTGAACAGGTTGCCCTTCACTTCTTCAGATCACGAAATATGGATTCTGCTCAAGTGGTAAGTCCCCAACTAGATCGTTTTGGTAATGTTGACGCTTGGCCTGAAGGCTTCTTTGACCAATTTGACAAGGATGCTAATTATTTCGCTGGGTGGGGGGAGTGATTTGCAGCTTTTCGTCAATGATTTGTCTATTGCGGGGCAATTTTCGGACATAACCCAATTCAGTGAAGCCATTGGGCGCTTGATGCGAATGCGGAATACTGCCAAGCAATTTAGCCATACGCTGCAATGTCATAGAGACATCGTAAATACCCAAGTAACCTCAAAAATGATGATGCAGCAAGCGGTTCAAATGTTACCTCCGAACGAGCGGCAAGCTCTTATGCAGTGGCTAACCCGTGACGGACCTTTTTGGGATGATAGTCGTAAACATAGCGACGATGATTACTTCGAGTGTGAGGGGGAAATTGTTACTGGCAATGCAGTTAGCGAGGCTGCTTATTTTTGCTCTTGTGGCAATGATTGTCAATTGGTGAGTTTGATCCCTTCAAAATGGGATTCTCAAAAACTATTTGTGGATTGGTACATCAGCGATGAAATTGGGTAGTGTCCGCATCCAAACTGATAAACTACAACCATGATCCCCCTCACCTGCCGACGCTGCCAAAGCACCAAACTCCGCAAAAACGGTCACACCAAAGACGGACACCAAAAATTTCAT
>JANLWR010000115.1:0-4509 GCA_031364625.1 Deinococcales bacterium
GCTACCGTTAATCGCCAAAATGTTAGGACTCGAGGTACAAAGTTGAAAGGTATTTCTATTGCTCCCTCTCATCCCCGACCCTTCTCTCCTAGGAGAGAAGGGAGTTTCAGTCACTTCTTAAAAATTCTGTGCTTCCATTCAACAAATGACTGAAACTCCCTTCTCTCCTAGGAGAGAAGGGTCGGGGATGAGAGGGAGCAATAGAAATACCTTTCAACTTTGTACCTCGAGTCCTAACATTTTGGCGATTAACGGTAGCACCAACGCCGCCCGGGTTTCATTGACTTCCAGTTCTTGCGCACCGATCACTTTGGTCTCGCCGTGTTTGGCTTTCTCGCCCATGCTGCGGCGTTCGGGCGCCGCAAAACTCGAGAAGGTACGGCGCAGCAAGGGCAGCACGGCAATAAAATGCTCCTCGGTTAATTCCATCAACCAATTCTCGAGCACGCCCCAAAGTGCGTCATCGTGAAGTAAAACCAGACCGCTGCCCGTCAGGAAACCTTCAACCCAAACGCCAACTTGGGCTGGATCACTGGCGCTTGAGGCGGCAAAACCCAGGTGTTTGGCGGCATGATTGGCATTCAAACGTTCCGCTTCCAGCAGCAACCTGACGGCGCGTCCAGCAATCAGACCATGAATGCCAGATTTGCTCGAGATAACCTCGAGCGTTTCAAGCCAAGTCTCGAGGTGAGCTGGAATATTCATGGTTGAGATTGCCGCATTGACCTCGAGCACAAGTTTGAAGAGGCTTTCGGCGGCTTCGTCGGACAGGCTCAGGCTCGCCCCTGGCAAACCCACACTGACCCGGGTGATTAAACCGCTGACCACATGCCCAACCACGCTCGAGTCGGTTTGACGCACATCGGAATAACGCAACACCCGAGCGAGCGGCACAATGGCTGCCATCAGCACTGGCACGTCGCTCGAGAGGGCAGATTCCGCCTCGAGCCTGTCCAGCAAGTGACTGGTGGCGTTCGGCAGCGCGGCAAGCAGCACCAAATCGAGCAGTTCGGTCAACGCTGGTAAAGCCCGAGATTTATTGGAGAGTTCTTTGGCATAGGCGGTTGCCGCCTCGAGCACACTTTGTCCGTAAGCGCCCATC
The DNA here is from genome assembly GCA_031364625.1 of Deinococcales bacterium. Lineage (GTDB taxonomy): Bacteria > Deinococcota > Deinococci > Deinococcales > JAAFIG01 > JANXTZ01. Next base: position 1,103 of record JANLWR010000115.1, read on the forward strand.
TCAATAATTCGCACCGCAAATTCGGGTTGCCAACGCAGCAACCAAGTTTCCTTAAACGTTCCAGTGCCGCTCGAGTGACGAATTTCACCCCAGGCAATCGCCAGCAAATTCAAACGGTGCAACAATACCGAACGCTCGAGATCGTTGGGTTTGCGCAAGTCCAGTTCGAGGGTTTTCTCGCTGGCTTCAGGAGGCAAGCGTAACCGTTTTTGCAAGCTTTCCAGATCACGTTGTAACGGAACTGTTGGCACTTCGGGCGGCACTGAACCCAGGGTTTCGCCGACAATCAAACGGTCATGAATTAAGGTCATCGGCAATTCAGAATCGGACAAGAACACCGCTCGAGCCGCGTCAGAAAGTTCACTTAAACCTGGCATCGGCAAACCGCGCAAACTCGAGATGGTGTCAACAAGGCGCACGGCTTCGATCACGCTGGCACTCGAGGCGTCAAGCCCTTCACTGCGCAGCAACCGCGCAATTTTTGCCATCCAATGCGTCGTGACCAAGCCAGCGCCAGAATGCGAATGCTCGAACAGGTGCGCGTACCAACCTGGCGAGTCAACGCCAGCGCCGTAACCACTCGAGCGTGACAAGCGCCCATGCGTCCAAGGCGTCCAAGTGGCGCAAACCTTGACTTTTGGCAGGTCTTTTAAGGTGGCGGTATCTAATTTTGCATTCGGAATCTTTTCGCTCGAGACATCCAGAACGGGCGAATGCCACGCGCCACAAACAACCGCCATTTTAGTAAAACCCTCTTTTTGCGTGGCGCGGATGGTTTGGCGCATGAACGCCTCACGTCTTGCCTCCCGAACCTCGAGTACAAAATCTGGCGCGTTTGAAGCCTCGGTTCGCAGTGCCGTCATCGCCTCGAGAATCGCGGGAAAGACATCGGTTGCATCTCCCCTGGATTCGACCAAATATTCCCAGTATCGTTCACCGTCAGAAAAACCTGCGGCGCGTGCCAACCAACTTAACGGGTCGGTTTGAATCGGAATTTCGGTTTCAGCAGGAATGCTCGAGAAGTCAAATTCGGGCACTTCGATTTCGGGTTTAAATTCTTGTTCGAGCAACTGATGCGCTTGCGGCAAATCCATGAACCGCACGGGCAACCCTCGAGTCAGCCCGAATTTCATGGCAGCCCATTCGGGACTGAAGGCGGCAAAAGGGTAATAGACAGCAAGCGCTGGCGTTTCAGTGTTGTGAACCAGAATCGCCACTGGAGGGCGCATCAGGGCGCTCGAGACGAACGACAGGATGCCATTCGCCTCTGGTGGACCTTCGATCAGAATGCAATCAGGGTTCAGCGATTCCAAAGCGCGTTCTAAGCTTCGGCTCGAGCCTGGACCGTGATGTCGAATGCCGTAAATGTGAAGGCTCATTGGAATTTGAGTTTATCAAGCCAGAATGAAAATAAACCAAACTCGCGTTTCTAACCCATTTTAGTTTTGAGTTTCTCGAGTTCTTCCCTCAACTCCCGCATTTCAGACTCGAGCGCCTCAACCCTTGCTGTCATCTCCGAGGCACTGCTGACCCGTGGCTCGCTCATGACCGCCATGGTTGGCGCACCACAAAGCATGTGCGTCCAACGGTTGTCCCGTTCGCCCGACTGCCGTGGCAGTTCGATCACCAGCGGGTCGATCAGCCAAGTGGTCAGTTGATTTAAGGCTTGCTCGACCGCCTCGAGGCTCTCAAATTTGTGCATCTGGTCTGTTCTTGCGCGTAACTCGCCCATCGTTTGCGGTCCGCGCAGCATCAAAACGCACATCAGGGCATGATGCTGGGGTTCAAATCGAAGTTCTCGAGCCAGATACTGCGAGTATTTTGGCGTGCGCCCGCCAGGTTCGCGCCCGAAGGCGGTCAGGCGTTTGTGCCCCAGTTTCTCGAGGGCATTCTCGAGTTCGCGCTCAGAATAATTGGTGATCGGCGCTCGAGAGGTTTTTTGATTGCAGCCGTTGGTCAGGCTGTTGAGGCTGAGTGGGTACAAGTCTGGGGTGGTGACTTGTTTTTCCATCAGCGTGCCGAGGATGCGGACTTCCATTTCGGTCAGGGGGAGTTCCATAAAAGTATTTTAACGCAAACGAGAATTATGTTGGGTGATTGACGGTGCAGGGCTTGCCGTCGCTGCCAATTGAAATCATGACCATGTGCCCGGTGGTGCAAAGCACTTGCTCGCGGGTGGCACGGTTTTCCTTAAAAACATCGACCCGAACGCGCATACTGGTGTTACCAACACTTTCGACACAGGCGATCAACTCGAGGGCGTCACCGTTTTTGATCGGCACCCGAAAGTCAATTTTGTCGATGGAGGCGGTCACAACGGGCGTCAGGCTGTAACGACCTGCGGCAAACGCGGCGGCTTTGTCCATCAAACTTAAAATGTGTCCACCAAATGCTGTCCCAAGCGAATTGGTATTTCCTGGAAAAATAATCTCGAGCATCCTGGCAACGCCTGGCGGGTCTGGGGTCAAGTTGGGCGGGTTGATGATGGTTTTCACCTGGGCATTCTACCCGAATCAAAAAACGCTCGAGTTTTAAAGCTCGAGCGTTTTTTGTTTGATGATTTGATTGTCTCAGCGTTTTGGCGCATACCTGGCAAACTGGACTTGGCTGCGTGGCAAGTACGCGATTGGGTTGCGTGTGTGTCCACCGACCCGAACTTCAAAATGCAGGTGCGGTCCTGTGGCATAACCTGTCGATCCAACCCGTGAAATCATCGTGCCTTGGTTGACCCATTGCCCAGCTTTGACCAGTAACCTCGAGTTGTGACCGTAGTAATAACGCCTGCCGTCCCAGCCTCGAATGATCACCAGTTTGCCGTAGCCAACCCGGCTCCAACCGGCTTGTTCGACCCGTCCCGACAGCGCGGCATAAACGGGTGTGCCTCTTGGGGCGGCAATATCTAAACCCGTATGAAATCGTGATCCTCCAACCCGCAGGCTGCGGTAGCCGTAATAACTGGTCAGCACGCCCTGCAATGGCCACAGCAGGCGTTCGCGGGTGTACTTGGCAATTTGCTGTGGTGTGGTGTTGGTTGGTGGTTTTGCGGGCGTGGTCGAGGCAACCGAACCCGTGCGTTGACCGACAACCTCGAGCGAGTTTTGTGGTTCGATGATGATGTAATCGGCATCCGAACCAACTCCTGATTGGCTTTGATCGGTTTCGGATATTGGCGGCAGGCTTTGAAGTGGTGTTTCATTTGGGGTGTTTATTGAGTTGTTGATTGAAGTGTCGGTTGCCAGACTTGTGACACTCGAGGGATTGCTGGCGTCGCTTGCCGTAATGGGTTGGGGAATGGTGGCAACTGCGTTATTTTGAGCATTGGCGTCTGAAACGGTGGCTTCGTTCATAACGGGTTTTGCTTGCGTGTCTACGGTTGGCTGGGTTGGTTTGGGACTTGAAGTTTGAGG
>JANLWR010000123.1:0-9195 GCA_031364625.1 Deinococcales bacterium
AACGGTACAGTGCCACTTAAGACCATGCAGCGCGAGGTTTTGAGCCAGAGCGGGTACTTGAGCGGCAACGATCCGAGGATTCACTTTGGGATTCCCAAAGACGCCACGATTGAAAGTTTGGAAGTCATCTGGTCGGATGGAATGCGTTCCGTGATCGAAAAACCAAACGCCAACAGTATTTTGAACATCTCGAGGAGTCAGAAATGAACGCCACACTGGGTCGTAAACCAAATTTGTTGGATTTGTTCAGGCTGCGCGGACGCACCACGATCATCATGCTGGCGGCAGTCGTTGGTCTGGTCTTGGCAGGAATTTTTGTCACTCGAGCGGGCTTACCGATTTGGGGCGGGACGTTCTTGTTCCTGGGCATAATTGCCGTGCCAGTCAGCCTCAAATGGCGCGATGATCTGGTATCTCTCGGCACTGCCGCTTGTGTGCTCAGTGTCTTGCTGGCATTGCAAGGCTTTCACACCGTCGAGCATATCGTGCAACTGATGCAGTTTTACGTGTTTGATCGCCCTGGCATTCAATCCCAAGGACTCATCTCGAGCCTCAATGTCGAATGGGTGCATTTTATTTGGAACTGGCTGGCATGGGGTTTGGTCGCCTACCTTTTTAAAAACGGAATGCGCGGCGTTTGGAGTTACCCGCTGATGGTCTGGATTACACTGCACACTTTAGAGCACACTTACATGCTCTTGCATTACTTGCACGTGGCGAACGAAATTGGCGCTTTGGGCTTACCCGCGTTAAGTGCGGCGCAAGTGCTACCAGGCATTTTGGGACGCGACGGCTGGCTTGCCAACAATCTCTTGATCTGTCGTGGAATCCCTGGACTTGCCACACTGCCACGCGTTGCGATTCACTTTTACTGGAACGTTGGCGAAATGACGTTATTATTGCTTGCCGCCAAGGAATCATTTCCAAAAATGATCAAACCAAAACAAAAATAATGATCAGCCCCTCGAGTTGTCTCGAGCATCTTCAAAAAGGAGTTTAAACCTGTGAGACAAGCCAAAATAACCTTGATCGGTGCGGGCAGCACCGTGTTTGCCAAGAACCTCTTGGGTGACATCCTCAGTTACCCAGAACTCGCCAATTCGAGAATCTTTTTGTTTGACATTGACCCTGAGCGCCTTAAAACCTCCCAGGTCGTGGCACGAAAAGTTTCAGAAGCGCTCGGTGTCAAACCCGAGATTGTCGCCACCACGGACTCAGAACTCGCTTTGGACGGCGCTGATTATGCGATCAGCATGATTCAAGTGGGCGGTTACAAACCGAGTACCGTGATTGATTTTGAAATTCCAAAAAAGTACGGTTTGCAACAAACCATCGCCGATACCTTGGGTATTGGCGGCATCATGCGCGGCTTGCGTACCATTCCCGTGCTGCTCGAGTACACCCGCATGATGGAACGGCTCTGTCCCGATGTGCTGCACCTGAATTACGTCAACCCAATGGCGATAAACTGCTTGGCGCTGGCAAAAGCCAGCAAGATCAAACTGGTTGGCTTGTGCCACAGCGTGCCGCACACCGCCAAAGAATTGGCGCAAGACCTCGGCATTCCACCCGAAGAGGTGCATTACTTGGTGGCGGGCATCAACCACATGGCGTTTTATTTGACCCTCGAGCGTCACCACCAAGACGGCAAAAAAGAAAACCTGTATCCCAAATTGCGCGAATTTCTCGAGCGCGGCAAGTTCACCAATCGTGTCACCGCCGACATGCCTTGGGGTTTGACCGATGCCGTGCGGTATCAAGTCTTGAAGCACTTTGGTTACTCTGTCACCGAATCGAGTGAACACTTTAGTGAATATACGCCCTGGTTTATCAAAGGAAACCGCCCAGATTTGCTCGAACGCTTCAAGATTCCGATTGATGAATACATCCGCCGCTGTGAACTCAACCTTGCCAAATGGGAAAGCTTGCGCATCGAACTCGAGGATGAAAGCAAGAAACTCGAGGTCAAACGCAGCGTCGAATACGGTAGTTTGATTGTTCACAGCCTGGAAACGGGTCAGCCGAGGGTGATTTATGGCAATGTCCCAAACAAAGGCTTGATTGACAATTTACCAGCCGATTGCTGTGTCGAAGTGCCGTGCCTGGTGGACAAAAATGGCATTCAACCGACCAAAATTGGTATGTTGCCGCCACAACTTGCCGCCATGATGCGCACCAACGTCAATGTTCAAGAACTGACCGCCGAAGCCGCCCTGACTGGCAACCGCGAGCATGTCTATCACGCCGCCATGATGGACCCACACACGGCTGCGGAACTCGATCTGGATCAAATCCACAATCTGGTCGATGATTTACTCGAGGCTCACGGCAAGATGATTCCAAATATTGCTGCTCGAAAACCCGAACTGATTGCCATTTGAAACCTGTACTTCAGTCAGTTGAACGTGTGACATGGTGAACTGGGGTTTGGAAATAATTCTAAAACCCAGCAAGTCTCGAGGAACATGACATACAACAGACGGGTCACAAGTTTAGAGGTTGCCAAATATGCCGGGGTGTCTCGTACCACGGTTTCTTTTGTTTTAAACAATGTTGAAGGCTCGAACATCAGTTTAGAGACTCGAGCCAAAGTCCAAAACGCTGCCAAAGAATTGGGTTATATTCCCAATGAGGCTGCCCGTTCGCTGGTCAGTGGGCACACCCGCACGGTGGGTTTGATGATTTCCCATGCCGAACCTTTGCTGGTGGATGCTTATATTCCACAACTCCTGTACAGCCTGACCGCCGCCAGTCACCAAAATGGTTATCAGGTGATGCTCGAGACAATCCATCAGGGCAAACAAAACACCGATTATTTGCGTCTGGTCGAAGGACACCGCATTGATGGTTTGATCGTTTTAAACACCTGGTCGCACGATACCGAACTGCCAAAATTGATCGAACGCAAATTTCCGGTCGTCATGTACGGCTTACCCCAAAACATGACCATGACCGACCAAACGTTTCTGGTCGAAATCGATGGATGTGACGCGGCAACTCGAGCCACCAAACACTTAATTGACCTGGGACATTCGCGTATTGCCCATATTTCCTTCGTTCCCGAAAAGCACGACATCGTACAACCGCGCCGTCAAGGGTACATCGCTGCGCTCGAGGCGGCGGGTATTGCGTTTGACCCAAAATTGGTGAAGTTTGGCAATTACAGCGCCCAGAGTGGATTTGACGCCATGAAAAGTTTATTGGAGCACCAACCACGCCCGACTGCATTGTTTGCAGGCAATGACACGATTGCCCTGGGCGCAATGGCAGCCATTCGTGAACACGGTTTGCGAATTCCCGAAGACATTGCCGTGGTCGGTTTCGATGACATACCGACAGCGCCATTTATGTCACCAGCCCTGACCACAATTCAAGCACCCGCCATTTTGCAAGGCAAAACAGCAATTGACATGTTGTTGCAACGAATGCAGGGGAAAGTTCCAGCCCAACAACGCGTGATTCTCGAGGCTCCACTTGTCGTGCGCGATTCTTGCGGTGCGAATTTAAAACCCAAAGCTCGAGGCAGCAAAAAACGCTGAACTACGGCTTGTGGTTAAATTCAGTCTCGAGGGTTTTCCATCTCGAGAAATCCATTGTGAAATGTGCGTAAAGCGCGATTCCAGCATCATTTTCTGGCACTCAGGCTCGAGTGCCGCATGAATACCACGCACGGGTTCAGCCCACGTGGGAGGGTTTTTATGGTATTTGATTCAAGTACAATTGACAATACATATACATATGAGTATACTTATATGAGGAGGTGCTTTAGTGATGCCACAAAAAACAATCTATGTTTCAGAAGCCGATTTACCAATTTTCGATCAGGCTCAGGCTCTCGCTGGAGGAAACCTTTCCTCAACGATTGTTCGAGCATTACGTCGCTACGTTGAAGAGCGACTTCAGGAAAACAACAGGATGCAGAATTTTGAAGTGAAGGTAGGCAGCATTGTGGTTGTCCTAAAACGCTTCACTGCTCGGCAACTCGCACACGGAATTCTGGCAGGTGATTCAAGTGGTTCACAACCAACTATTCGTTACACGGCATTTGAAACGAAACGTGGCAAGATTGCACTTCACACACATACAATTCCCAGTATGTCCCAGTCTGTATTAAAAGGACTTTCTGGCGAAGGTGAATATACCCTTGAAGTGTTTGATTCTATTGAAAACCTAAAATCACTCGTACCATCTGAATTTTTTGATGCCGCAAAGGCAAGCCTTGAAGGTTTGCATTTTGAGGAACTTGATATTTGACTTGAACCAACCTTAAGACATCTTCTCCCCTATTCAAGCCGCTCGGGAACTTCTACAATGAATCTCACGTATGAGTTTTGAAATGACTTCTGTTAACCTCGAGAAATTAAAAACCGGTGACCAGACCAGTTGGGAATCTTTGATCCTCGAGCATCAAGATCGCATGGTCAATTACTTGTTTCACCTCGAGGGTTCGTACACCGACGCGCTGGATTTAACCCAAGAAACGTTTTTCAGGGCTTGGAAAGGCATCAAAACCTTTAAATCTGGCGAGGAATTTTTACCGTGGTTGTACGCCATTGCCCGCAATTGTCAGATCGAAAAGCACCGCCGCAAGCAACACAGTCAGTTTTCCATAGAAGAAGCAGGCGAATCGGGTTTTGAACCGATGGCGTTCACCGATGGTCCTCAAGCCAACGCCGAGTACAACGAAAATGCCGAACGCGTTCGGGCGGCGTTGCTCGAGTTGCCAGAAGAGTACCGTTCGGCGGTGATTTTGCGTTTTATGGAGGAACTGAGTTACGACGAAATTGCTGTGGCACAAAATTGCGCCATTGGTACGGCAAAGTCACGCGTGTTTCGCGGCAAGGAACTCTTGGCGGGGCTGCTCGAGGGGAAGGTGATGGTCGAGTGACGAACGAAATTGATGTTGTGGCGCGAGCCATTCACAGCTTGCCTCGAGTGAACGCACCGTTGGGGTTTGCCGCAACATTGAGGGTTGAACTCGAGGGTAGCCAATTGCTCGAGGGGATTGAACGTATTCACGCACCACCCGATTTTGCGAGGCTGACGGCAACTGAAATCTCGAGTGGCGCAGTTTTAACCAGGCAGCTCGAGTGGCTGCCCAGGGTTGCTGTGCCCGAACACTTTGCAATTCAAATTTCCAGCGAGATTGCTCAAAACGCTTTGCTTGCCACTGTTCCCAGGGTGAGTGCACCGGACAATTTTGCGGCGAAAATGGCGCAAGCGATTGCTGGAAACGCTTTGCAGTCCAAGATTCCCGCCATTCCTCGAGTGACCGCCCCTATCGGTTTTGCTCGGCGGCTTGCGGCGAGTATTGCCCTCGATGCCGAACTGAGCAGATCGCCAGCCACGCTCGAGGCGCAACTTGGCGGTATTCCTCGAGTTCAACTCCCAGCCTCGTTTGCTGCCAGCCTCGCCGCCAGAATTCAAGCCGATGCGAGTGATCTTGAAAATCCTGACCGCACGCCACTGTATTTTGTGTTTACACTGCTGGCTGGCGCAGGTTTAGGCTTGATCGGGCTTTCCTGGAATTACGCCAGCGTTACCGCTCGAGCCGTGATCGATCTGGTTCAGGCACTGCCCGCCAGTTTGATCGTCAGCGCCTTGATTGTGACCCTTCTGGCAGCCTTTGCCAGTGGCTCGAGGCGCAATGTCGGAGCACTCGCCAGCACCATTGCCTTTGGCGTTTGTGCGGCGTTGGTGCTGCCTCAAGCCGCACCATTTTTTGGCTCGAGCGTGATCGCCGGGGTTCACAACGCCAGCATCGTGCGATTTGGCGGCGACATTACCGTCAGTGGCACGGTCAACGGCGATGTGGTCAGCATTGGCGGCAATGTCAGACTCGAGCCTCGAGCCAGCGTGACGGGTAAAGTTATGACGTTTTTGGGCGATGTGAACTTGCCTGCCGACACCCGCAAAGTTGGCGGCGTCAGCGCGGTTTTGGGTCGGTTTCACAGCGATGCCGTCCAGAGTATTCCCGCCCAGAGCGCCAACCTGCCTGGTTTGAGTGCCGCCAGTGCCTTGCAACCGTTCAAAAACCTGCTCGGCTCGAGCAATTGGCACTGGGTGTACTTGCTGGTCATTGCCGCCTGTGCCGCCGGATTACAACTCTTTAGCTGGGAAAAAAAGCTCGAGCGTCATTTTAAACTCGAGGCTGGACGCGCCACAGGGATTGGGTTGCTGCTGGTGATTTTGACGCTGCCACTGGCGACACTGAGCGGTCTGAGTTTGGTCGGTGCGCCGTTTGCGATTTTGATCTCGAGTTTCACGATTTTTGCCCTGACCGTCGGCATGGGCTTGAGTTGCAGCTTGCTTGGAGATTCGATCTTGAAACGCTTGGGTTTGAAGCTCGAGCCGTTCGTTGGAAGCCTGCTCGGTTTGGGCTTGTATGCCCTGACAGTGCTTGTGCCAGTGCTGGCAGTTTCGTTGTGGTTGTTGGGCGGCGCTTGGGGCGCAGGAGCGTTGATTCTGGCTTGGCGGCAACATGAACTCCGAATTCCAAAAGCCTTGCAAACCGTGATTGACTAACTTAAAGCGGAATATTCCCATGCTTTTTGAACGGGCGCGATTCTTGTTTATCCTCGAGCATCTCGAGGTGCAAAATCAGTTGCGCCCTGGTCTGCTCGGGTTGAATCACATCGTCAATGTAACCTCGAGCGGCGGCGACATACGGGTTGTCAAAGGCGGTTTTGTACTCGGCAATTTTGCTGGCGCGGGTCGCGTCTGGATTGACTGAGCCTTGTATTTCACGGCGGTAAATGATGTTGGCGGCGCCGTCTGCACCCATCACGGCGACGGCGGCACTCGGAAATGCCAGCACCACATCTGCGCCCATGTCGCGGCTGTTCATGGCGAGGTACGCGCCGCCGTATGACTTGCGAACAATCAGTGTGATTTTGGGCACGGTGGCTTCGGCGTAGGCGTAAAGCATTTTCGCGCCGTGCCGAATAATGCCCTGGTGTTCCTGGGCAACGCCAGGTAAAAAGCCAGTGACATCCACCAGGGTCACGATTGGCACGTTGTAACAGTCGCAGGTGCGAATAAACCGCGCGGCTTTGTCCGAGGCGTCAATGTTTAAAACCCCAGCCATCTGACGCGGGTTGTTCGCCACGATTCCAACGCTGCGCCCGCCAAGCCGCGCAAAACCGCAAATCATGTTCTTCGCCCATTCGGGTTGCACCTCGAGGAACTGCTTGTCGTCCACGATGGCATGAATCACATCAATCATTGGGTATGGTTTGCGCTGATCGGGATTGACAATTCCTAAAAGTTCTGGGGTGGCTCGAGTTTTAGAATCTTTGCTGGGTTTAATCGCAGGTTTTTCTTTGGCGCTCGAGGGGAGATAACTTAAAAGATCGCGGATACCTGCAATCACGGCTTTGTCGTTGTCGTATTCAAAATGTGCCACGCCAGATTTCTTGTTGTGAACGTCCGCGCCGCCCAATTCTTCAAAGCTGACGTCTTCACGGGTCACGCTTTTGATGACTTCGGGACCGGTGATAAACATAAAACTCGAGCCGCGTGCCATAAAAATAAAATCGGTCAGCGCTGGGCTGTAGACCGCACCACCCGCGCAAGGTCCCAGAATCGCGCTGATTTGCGGCACAACCCCCGAGTAAATCGCGTTGCGGTAGAAAACCTCACCGTAACCCGAAAGGCTGTCCACGCCCTCCTGAATGCGAGCACCGGCGCTGTCGTTGAGTCCAATGATCGGACAGCCCACCCGAGCCGCCAAATCCATGACCTTGCTCATTTTGCTGGCGTGCATTTTGCCAAGGCTGCCGCCCAAAACCGTGAAATCTTGGCTGAAGACACAAACTTTACGCCCGTCTACCGTACCAAAACCTGTGACCACGCCCTCGCCCGGGGCTTGAATGCCCTCCATCAAACCCGTCTCTTGATGCTCTACAAACGCGCCCAACTCAACAAAACTGCCGTCATCCAGCAACTCGAGAATTCGTTCTCGGGCGGTCAGTTTGCCTGCGTCATGATGTTTTTTGATGCGCTGGGCGCCGCCGCCATTTTGCACGGTTTTGCGACGCTCGAGCATTTCGGCGATTTTTTCTTGGAAGAAGAACGTTGCATTGTCAGCCATTGAGCTTTGATTCTACACAGGAAGCGCGAAACTCGAGTGTTTTAACGCAATACCCTAAGTTCTTGAATCAGATGCGCCAGGTTTTTGTCATCGCCAGAACCAAGTACCCACGCATTAAAACCTGAAGGCAGATCGCGCCACAACAAACGAACCTAGGTTTTCACAACCGATTCTGACCACCTAAAAACCTCGAGCCGTGAACCACCCACAGGAATTCGGGGGTCAACCGCAATGCGTTTTGCTCGCCAAATGTCATGCCTACAATTGAATTACCGTTTTCATCGGCAAGCACCTGATGAAACACTCGAGTCTCAGGTTTTGGACATGGGCATTTTGAAATCATTTGTCGCAACGACATAACTTCGATTTTGCAATCGATTTCATTCTGGTAAATCAGCTTAAAACCATAGCTCGAGAAACCAGTGCTCACATTTGAAAATACTGTTACTCGAGCGTAAAATATAGGTATGGCTTTACCCTTTTCTGAACTTCTCGAGCGTGCGGATGAAGCAGGTATTCGGATTGAAATGATGAACGGAATCCCGATTTGGGAAGCCAGTCCCGCGTTTCGTCATCAACGCGAATCATTCCGAATTCAACAATCGATTCAGCGTCTTGGCAAGCGTGGTTGTCATCACGTCGCGGACGTGTACGTGAAGTTTTCAGACAACTCAATCAAACGTCCTGACATCAGTGTTTTTTGTCAAGAACCAACCGAACTCGACGAGGCAATCACGCTGATTCCAGAGGCGGTGATCGAAATTATTTCTGTGGGTTACGAAATTAAAGATAAGGAACTCGCACCAAAGTTTTACCTCGAGAAAGGCGTGAAAGACATTTTGGTGTTTGACCCGCGCAGTTTGGAGATTTGGCACCACTCGGCAGCAGAGACTCGAGAATTCATGTCTCCCACGGTTTTTAGGCTTCAGTGTGGATGTTCAGTGGAGATTTAGGATTTTTCAATTTCTGCTTCAGATAAATTCTGGTCGTGTTACGGAATGATTCCGCATACAGCACCTTACACAAAGTTTGACCCGAAGCAACCCAGCCCCTTAGGTGCACGTATGTGGTCAAGACAGGTGCATTTTATGGTCAAGAAGCGC
>JANLWR010000126.1:0-2869 GCA_031364625.1 Deinococcales bacterium
GATATGTGTCCTGGAGCACCACGAATCCAAGTTTTTGCGTGTAAAAAACGATTGCTTCATCGTAATCACGAACGACCAAAGCCATGTGCGCAATGCCACGTTTCATAAGTTCATCGTAACCGAATTGCAAAAAATTTAGTCTCGAGTTCACTGTAAGGTATTTGTTAAATGTTGGGCTTTAAAAAGTTGGTGCGCCCAACGGGACTCGAACCCGTAACCGCCAATTTATAAGATTGGTGCTCTAACCATTGAGCTATGGGCGCAATGGAAAGGTATTCGGTGTAGGTCGAGTTTCACAAAGAAAAAATACCACGTTTCTCGAGAGGCGGCAACACTTGGGTAGGGTGCGCCGTGCGCACCAACGATGCGGCGTGAACGACGGTGCGCGAGGCGCACCCTACTAGTGCATCCAGCTTATTTTAGTGGGCATCTCGAGCTTCAAAACGTTTGCTGCACGAAAATCTTAGCCACCAAATCAGGAAAGAAGCGCACCCTACAACCAACCTTTTTCCCTGGCAATCCGTGCCGCTTCAACTCGGTTGTTCGCGCCAAGTTTGGCGATGGCTTCGGACAGATAATTTCGGATTGTGCCTTCGGAAAGTTTCAAACTGCCCGCAATCTCGAGGCTGCTCTGACCTTCGGCGGCAAAGCGCAGCACTTGACGTTCACGGTCGGTCAGCGGATCGGCTTCGCTCCAAGCCTCCAAAGCCAGGGTCGGGTCTATTGCTCGAGCGCCCGCATGAACGCGGCGCACGGCGTCGGCAAGGTCGGCGGCGGGCGCATCTTTGAGTAAATATCCTGTCGCGCCAGCCTCGAGCGCACGGCGCAAGTAACCAGCTCGAGCGAAAGTGGTGACGATCACAACTTTGGTTTTGAGGTTTTGTTTTTTAACCTCTAGCGCGAGTTCCAAGCCCGTCATTTTTGGCATTTCGATGTCGGTCAATAAAACATCGGGTAAAAGTTCACGGGTTTGCTCTAAGGCTTCAAGACCGTTCTGGGCTTGGAAAATCACTTCAATGTCGCCTTCAAGCTCGAGCAGGGCAGACAGCGCACCACGAACCAGGGCTTGGTCTTCGGCAAGGATCACGCGAATCATGGGCAACCGCCGTGACTCGAGATTGTTAAAAAAACAAAATATTTGATCATTAAAGTACCTCGAGTGAAGCTGAGTTTAGATTTTTTGTGCTGGCACTGACGATTGGAAGTTTCACGCTGATGCCCCGTTTGCCGCTCAAAGTCACAAGTGCGAATTCTCCTGCCAGAGCTTTCACACGTTCTCGCATTCCACCAATTCCGTTGCCTGGTTTTAACTCGAGTTGCGCATCGTCATAAATCTCGAGCATCACGGTTTGATTACGTTGCTCGAGACTGACAAAACACGTTTTGGCATTGCTGTGCCGCACCACGTTGGTAATCGCTTCGCGCAAAATAAATGCCAGGGTTTGCTCGCTCGTCCATTCCAAGTCGAGCGCCATGATGAACTGCTCGAGTTTGATTTGAGCCGCCTCGAGCGCCAGGGAAATGTTGGCGAGTTCGGCTTCGAGTCCACTGGAGCGGTAGCCGCGCACGGCGCTGCGAACTTCTTGCAGGGCTTCGCGGCTGATGCGTTCGACATCACGAATTTCTTGAATGGCTTTGGCAGGATTTTTTTCGGCGAGTTTGCTGGCAAGTTCGGATTTTAAAACGATCACCGAAAGCGTATGCCCGAGCAAATCGTGTAAATCCCTGGCAATTCGTTCGCGTTCGGCGACTTTGGCAATGCTTGCCACTAGCGCTTGCGAGTTTTGCAATCTGCGAAACGTTTGTATTTGCAGATAAGCACTGTGATTGCCAAGCGCCGCAATCAAGGTCGAAATTGGAATCGTCCAGACAAACCAATTGGCATTAGAAAGCGCAAAAACAATTGCCAATGCAAGAGAAACGACAATACTGACAATCAAGGGACGGTTGCTTTTCTGAAAACCTGCAAATGAACCCGCATAGACAACAAATGCCGAACCGTCACCATTAAGCAACTTCCACATCAAACCGAACACGACGTAACTGAAAATCATACCGATCAAACTTGGAATTCGGTAAGCTTGTTCGAGTTTATGCTCGTCGTTGTGATTCCAAAAAAATGACCACAGGAAAAACCCTACAAACGCAACAATCAATGAAAATCCGTACACGTACTCGAGCGGGGTACGTTGTGTTTGTAAGAGCGCCGATATTGGCAATCCAAGAAAGACCAACCAAATCAGCGGATACCAGCGAGTCCAATTGCGTCGGTATGTCATACAACCTCAAATCTGAAAACTCGAGAGGTATTTTAACCGTATTGCTTGGCTTCGTCGCGTTTGTACGCCCAGACGGCAAGCGCCAAGAATAGAACAGTAAAACCCAAATTCCAAATGATGTGCGAGTTCAGGCTCGAGCTGTCACCAGCACCTAAAGTGTGCCATGCCAGTTGACCGCTGTGATAGGCGGGCAAGTACGGCGCAAGGTCTTGGACAAATTGTGGCAGGTTTTTAATCGGCAAAAAGATTCCTGAAGCGAACGACATCGGTAAGAAAATAAGTTGCGTGATCGGCGTGGCACTTTGCGGATTGCCCAGATAACCGATGAACAAACCGAGCGCCACAAACGGCATCATGCCGAGCATGATTCTGGCAGTTAACAAGAGCCAAGTCTCGAGTGGGAGCGAAATATGTCCGACCAGAATTCCAAAGGCGAACAACGCCGAGAGCGTTAACAAACCAGACAGCAAGGCGGTCAAAATTTTCGCCGTAAAGTACATGATCGGGTGCATGGGCGTTGCGCGGGTCAAACGATTCCAACCCAGACCGCGTTCGGCGGCAATGCCAGTACCAAACCCAAACAATGCCGT
>JANLWR010000139.1:0-2277 GCA_031364625.1 Deinococcales bacterium
ACCTTTTTCTCTTAAAACGGGCATTCTCTAAACTCGAGCTTGACCATCTTTTAGAGGTTGCAACCGACGGAAACGCCGCAATCGAATACTTACAAAATCCCAACAACACCCGTCCTCGACTGGTACTGCTTGATTTAAAACTTCAAAAACGTTCGGGTTTCGAGGTGCTGGCATGGATTCGATCACATCCAGAATTAAAACACTTACCCGTGGTGATTCTCAGTTCCAGCACCGAACCCAATGATCTGCAACGCGCCTACGAACTGGGGGCGAACGGCTACCTGGAAAAACCGAGCCTGCCCGAGCACCTGGAAGCCATCACCCAAGCCTCGAGCGACTTCTGGCTCAAATGGAATCACACGCCGCAAATGAATTAACCCGCTAAACCATCAGCCCTCATTCCCGATTCGGTGACACCTTGCCAAACATTCTGCTCGTAGATGACAACCTAGACGATCTTTTCATGATTAAACGAACTTTGCGTCAGTCGTTTGAAGATCTCTCAACCATTGAAGCCTCCAACGCTACATCGCTCGAGCTTGCCATTTCGCAGGGTGGTTTTGATCTGGTCATCACCGATTATCATCTTGGATTTACCACCGGAATTGATGTTCTAAACCGAGTCAAAAGCCATTACCCAGATTGCCCAGTGGTCATGTTTAGCTTGACGGGCAACGAAGAAATTGCGGTTCAAGCCATGAAATCGGGCATGGAAGATTACATTCTGAAAACCCCAAAGCACCTGGCACAACTTGCCACCACGGTCACTCGAGCGCTAGCTCACAAGGGCGAACGCAAAACCCTTGAAACAACCCAGGTGGCGCTGCGCGAAAGCGAATGGCGTTACCGTTCAATGTTTTACAGCAATCATGCGTTAATGCTTTTTATTGACCCTGCCAACATGGACATTGTCGATGCCAACCCTGCCGCCTGCGCGTTTTACGGTTATTCGCTCGAGGAATTCACCCATCTCAAACTCTCCGAGATCCATACCCAGCCAGCAGATGCCTTACAAGTAGATGTTCAAAATGCTTTTACAGGCGAACAAGATTTTTTTCCAGCCCGACACCGACTCAGAAACCAAGAAATTCGCAATGTCGAAGTTTACAGCGGACCAATTACAGTCGAAGGTCGCGCCCTGTTGTACTCCATAATCCACGATGTGACCGAACGTTACCTGGCACAAGCCCAATTAAAACTTCAAGCAGTCGTACTCGAGTCTGCCGCGAACGCGATTGTGATTGCCGACAAAAATGGTCTGATTGCCTGGGCTAACCCAGCCTTCACTATTCTGACAGGATACAGCCTGATTGAGAGCAAAAATCAGCACTTAAATTTTTTACGCTCAAACCAATCCGAAACTGTTTACGCCCAACTCTGGAACACCATTCAGGGCGGTCAAGTATGGCACGGGCGACTGACCAACCAACGCAAAGATGGCAGCCAATACATTGAAGAAATGACCATCACCCCGGTCAAAGATGACCTGAATGCAACCATTCATTTTATTGCAATCAAACAAGACGTGACCGAAGCCGAAGAATACCAACGCGAACTGGAATTGATTCAAAACATCGCCTGGCGTTTACGCGAAACCGATGACATTCAACAACTGACCGACCACTTGCTGTCTGAGGTACTGCAAAGCCTCAAAACCGATTCGGGCAGCATTGTGCTGTACGACCCCGAAAACAACAAACTGCTGGTCTCGAGTTCGCTCGGCTGGCTGAAAGACCTGCCAAAAGTTTCAGACCGCCCTGGGCACAGCGTGTCAACCACCGCCATGCAAACCAGAAGCAGTCAACTGATCCCAGACCTGTACAACAACCCAAACACCCTCGAAGCCTCTCGAGCATTGATTCCCCAAAACTGGGCAGGCGCAACCATACCAATCCAGGCGGGCGGAGAAATGCTGGGGGTCATGAACATCGCGGTCGCACACCCGCGACTCGTCACCAGCCGCGAAGCTGCCATGCTCGAACGGGCGATAGAATTGGCAGCCAACACCATCAGACGGCTTGGTTTGCGCAAACAAGTCGAAGATCAGGTTCGGCAACTTTCGTTATTGCACGACATCGACCTGGCAATCACCAGCAGCCTTGACCTCGAGAGTGTGCTGGCATACTTCTTAAAAGAATGCGTCACGCAAATCGGGGTCGATGCCGCGACAGTCGTCTTGTACCGCCCGTCAAGCAACGACCTCGAGTACGTCGCATCCAACGGCTTTAAACACGATCCAAAAGGTACCAAATTGAAACGCGGCGAGGGACGCCCTGG
>JANLWR010000132.1:0-6951 GCA_031364625.1 Deinococcales bacterium
ACTTGTTGTCGTTACTTGGGTTGTCTGTCAAGGCATAGTTGGTGCGTTTGCCCTATGAATGAGCACTTCAAGCTTGACAACAAGGCTAAAAAACCGAACGCCAAAAGGCATATTTTCAGTTTCTTCTAGATTCAGAACTCGAGCCTTTGCTCCAGTAATATTACCAATTTTCAAATGCAGGAAGGCAGCTATCGATTTGCGCGATATTTTTATGACCCCATGCGAAGTATTAATCATTGGTAGCAGTAACTTGCAGGCTTTCCCATATTCTGCATAACTTTGATCGGATAAAATCAATTGTGAATCAGCAATGATTCTCCAAATCTGTGCTTCAATATAAAATCCATTCAACGTATTATTTTTATCAAATTCTAAAATTGTATTTCGCAATGTAGAAGCGCTGAGTAAAACAATTTCAGTGTCTAGTAAGTTGTTTTGCTCATGAAATAGTAATTCAAGGCTATCTTCATCACCCTGGTAAAAAAGTGCTTTTGCCATTGCATCCACTGATCGATTTATTTGAACTGTATTTGAATGTGGGTCATGGATAACTTGTTTGTATACAGATACGGCATCTTCCATATTTCCTTGATAAAATGCAATACCAGCGCGTTGATACCGAGCAGAAACAACCACAGTCATTACCCCAAGTGCCGTTGCTAAAACCTCGGCTTCGGCTACATGATGTAAAGCTCTCTTAAAATCGCCCTGAATAAACAGAGCATCCACTATAGAAATATGCGCTCGAGCTAAGGCTTCCTGGTGCAAATAAGAATTTTCGCCATATTGAATATCTTGAACAATTCCTTCAAGCAACATAACGGATGTTTCAACTATTTGCTCTGGATTTTCCGTGTCTGCATAAGCGCGAATGATGTCAACAGCAAGTAGGACAACTTTTGCCAGCAAATACACTCCTCGGTCAGAAGCCGTTAACCCCAAAGCACAAAATGTTCTGGCTCGCTCTGGTTGGGTTAAAACAAGCTGTGCCGCTCGAGTTGCCGCAATTGGCGTTTGAAGGCTCATGAGTGCATTGACCAGTTCATCGCGGGTTGAACCCGCCTTCAGCATGGTTCGCCGCCATTCATCAAAAGCGCGTGGAGATTCCAGATCGGGCATTGGGATTTCCCCAATGCTGATGTCCTGATCATATTGGTCGCCTCTTGAAATCATCTTACGTTCAATAATAGCCTATTGACCCCAAAATGAGCGGACACTTTACGGACACTTCTCAGAAATGACCAAAAACGTGAAGCAGAAATCATATCCAAAATCGTCCTCCGATCAAATGAGTTATGCCTAAAATGTTGTAAAACACCACGCAATCTCGAATTTGTTTTAAAAGTGTCTGACAAGTGTCCACAAATATTGAACGCGCTCATTTACACTTTCATCAGCCAAGTGATCCCGTCTTATTTTGAAGCGCGGTTCTCGAGGTTGGGTGTTAAGCCTTTTTATTTTTTACTGTGCAGAAGAGGCTTTTATGCTCAGCACTTTACTCAAAGACAAGCACTTCACAACTCGAGCTTTCAAAATTCTCCATTTCAGATTATCGGAGGTCAAAATTATGTTGCTTAAACAGGATGGTAAAACAAGAATCAATCGTCTCTCACAGAAAATTTTTGCGGTGTGCAGTATCGGTCTATCAAGCCTAGCCCTTGCCTTTTCTGGCACAACCCATCCCGAATGGATTGGTCGCACCTTCCCAGATGTCAGCAGCGTGGCACAACAAAACCGTATTGACGCTGGCAGTTTAACGGGCAAAGCCATTTTCACGTTCGCCCTGCCCACCTGCGGAAATTGCAATTTGCAAATCTCCAATCTGGGTACGGTACTCGAGAAAAACCCTGACACCAAAGCTTTTGTTATCACCAGCGAAGATTCAGAGAACACTCGAGCCTTAATTCGCGGTTTGCCAAACATTAAATTGTTGGTGGACGCGCAAGGTTCGTTGGTCAAAGCGCTGGGTTTACGAAAAGTTCCAGCCACCGTTTTTGTGGATTCCAAAAACACAGTCCAAGGTTTTTACGAGGGTGTTCTTGACCGTGCCGAAACCCTCGAGCTTGGGCAGGCATTGGCGGCTGGGACAATGCTTCGCAAGATCGTTGTGCCTGGCGATACGGGTTCGGTTGCCACAAAAATACCTGGCATCGATTGGAAAACAGCCGCGTTTCATTTGCTGGCTTTTCATGGTTTAGATTGTTCGGCGTGTGCGGCTGCCATTCCAGAGGTGTTGGGTTTTGTCAAAAAGAATCCTAAAACATCTGTTTGGATTGTCACCAGGGACAACGCAAATGCTGTGCAAAAGCAGTACGGCAAACCATTATCGAATCTGAAAGTTGTTTCACTAAAAGACAACAAGGTTTTTTCTGGGTATGCCGTGACTGGAACGCCAACCCACATTCTTGTTGGTCAAGACGGTGTGATTCGTTGGCGGAGTGTTGGTTATGCAGCAGGTGTTTTAGATAGTGTTCCGTTTGGGTCTTCTTCTCGTTGAATGCTGAACGCGTCAGTGATTCTCGAGAGTTTGCCAGGTTTTTAGGAGGTTTTTTATGATGAAATGGTTGATGGTGTTCTTCACAATGCTCGCATTCGTTTCTCCTGGGCTTGCGGTTGCAAGTACAGGCGCTTGGGGTAGCGTTTCTAATCAAGTCGCGTCATCATGGGATCAGGTGCGGGAAGCAGGTCAAAGCAGTTCAGTAACTTGGGGAGGTAGCACAATCACGGCGGGTACTCCAATTACACGTTGCCGTCGAATTTGCCGTCGTGAATGTGAACAGATATTTACAGAAATATGTAATGGCGATGGTGTTTGCAGAGCGACAGTGAAAGTGATTTGTAATTATTTTTGCGAAATTTTGTGCGATGAACTTTATCCTTAATTGACATTGATGTGGCAATGAAATCATTCTTACTTTAGACTTGTAAAAATTTATTTGAGGGTGAAGGAATTCTTCACCCTCTTCTAGGAGAGAAAATGCGTAAAATTTTTCTAATTGCTTCCTTGAGTTTTGGCGTTTTTTTCAGTGGGATTTCCAAAGGTCAAGATTTTTTAGGTTTAGAAAATGGTGTAAAAGCAGCACTTTTAATGAGCCATGTCAATTATTTAACTTCATTGACTAAAAATTTAGCAATCTCGAGCAAACAAGCTGGTCTGCTTTTTGAAAAATTATTCATTTTAAAAACACAAAATCAACTTGAAGATCCAAATGAATACACATCTTTTATCAAAAAAACTTTATCGGAAAATCAATTTTCTTTTCTACAAAAGTATATTGAAAAACAATCAAGTCGCTCAGATTTTGTTCCAAGTAAAATTCAAATAAAAATTTTAGTAAAAAACTCTTTTTCTTCAAAGAATTACAACCCTTTCCTCAAAGAAAATTTTGGATACCCTATCCTAGAAAAAACCTTGAATTTTTTAGAGAAAAGCAGGTGAAATGACATGATTATTAAAGAATTGATCAGCAATATTTTTCGTCATCCGATTCGATTTTTTATATTAAGTATTTCCCTGGGAATTTCTACTGTTTGCGTACTTTTTGTTTTTACGATTCTAAGAACCAATGATTTAAACAGTCAACCATCGCTTCAAAAGGCAACAGCGCTTTTAGAGATTGCATTTAAAGCTGATCAAATTAATTTTTTACTCCCTAAAATGGCAGCACTTGCGAGTTTTGACCCCGAGGAAGTAAAAATCAGTAAAATTCGAGGTTTTAAGGGTATTACCCTTAAAACTTACGGTTTTAAATCAATTTATTCCCTTAAAAAATACAGAAACGATCTCACATTGATCAGTGGAAACTGGGCAAATGTAGGTGAAGCGCTGGTCACACCCGAGGTTTGTGACCTGACCAAATGCCAGATTGGAAAAATAGTGAATGTCAGTTCGGATTCCTCTAGAGATGGTAAAAACTTCATCATTAGCGGCATTGTTCGTTCTTCAACACCGACCACCATTTTCACAATTGACCCTTCTGCGCATACTGATCCACTGACATACTATTTTCTTCTCAGAAATTACTCTGGAAATGCGGATACCCTCACAGAACGTGTTGTGAGTGAATTTGTACAAAAAAAAATACCAATTGATCAAGATTTTACTCGGGTTTCAGATTCACAAACACAACAATCTGATTTTAAATTTGTGAATTACGCATTTTTAGCGTTTATTACTCCGCTGGCGGGAGTTGCATTATTTTCGGCAGCTTTACTGGTCATTTTTAATTTTGTTGTTAATCGTCTCGAACGTGCCAAAGAAACAGCAATAAAACGCGCTTTGGGTGCGTCAAAAATTCAGATTGTGGCTGAAAGTTTAGGCGAAGCAATCATTGTTTTCGTCTTCACCACCATTCCAGCTTTGGTCTTTGGACTACTGAGCCTCGAGACACTGAATCGTTCATTTGGTCAAGGCAAAGGTCAAACCTTGTTTTTTCCGCAATGGCAACTGTCTTTTTCTGCCAGCATGATCGTTTTGGCATTGGTGCTTGTTGCTGCTTTCCTACCCATTCTTGGCATGGTAAGCGAAACACCATCTGCTCGTTTAAAGGAGGAATAAATGCTGACAGTCCATGATCTATGTCGAACTTACGGGCGTGGCGTTCATGCGGTTAACGTTTTGAACAACCTCGAGCTAGAAGTCAAAACGGGTGAGCTTTCTATTGTTGCGGGGCGTTCTGGAAGTGGTAAAACAACGTTGCTGCATTGCTTAGCGGGTTTGGATTTACCGCATCAGGGACAATTGCATTTGGGTGATTTAACTTTACATGCAAAATCAAATGAGGCTGCATTGCTGAAATGGCGCAGGGCAATCAGTTTTTTGCATCAAACACCAATTCTCATTCCGACCCTAAACGCTTGGGAGAACGTATTGCTACCTTTTCGCTACAACCATCAAAAACCTGAACTTTCTTGGATCAAAGAATTATTCTCTCGCCTTGGCATCAATGGACTCGAGAAACGCCGCCCACAACAATTGTCAGGCGGTCAAGCGGTGCGGGTGGCATTGGCTCGAGCGCTGGCAAAACGCTCCCAATTGGTTTTGGCAGACGAACCCACAGGGCGACTTGATGCCCAAACGGCTTTGGATGTTTGGGGTTTGTTGCAGCAAATTTGTCAGGATCAAAACATTTCAATTGTTGTGGTCACGCACGATCCTATTATCCTTGAGCGAGCACAGTATTTTCAAAAACTCGAGTTTGGAAAATTAGTACCAGTCATGTCTTCAACATCCGTTCAAAATAACAGTTTGCAATTTCCTGAAATTACGGTTTCCTCGGGGGTTACCTCCAAAGTTGGTAAAATGTAAAAATTTGCATTTCATCCTCGAGCAACTTTTCAAACCCTTCCCAGCGCCGTCTCGAGATCAGCCCAAAGATCACGCACATCCTCGAAGGATTCAAACGTAAACAGCGAAGTTTGATAGATTGGCGGTACAATCGCGCCGAATGGATAAGTGTCGTCGTGGGTCAGAATGCTGGCAACTCGAGTTGATTTGGACATGCTCACTCCTGTTTGGTATTAAAGCTAGCACCTTCAGGCATCAGGAACTTTTTTACCCGAGCTACCATATTCTCGAGCATGATTGTGACCACTGCAAATGATCTGGCAGGCTATAAAATCACCCGTCAACTCGGTGTCGTGCGCGGCATTACCGTACGCTCGAGAAGCGTGCTGGGCAATATCGGCGCGGGGTTTCAAGCCCTGTTTGGCGGAAACATTACCTTGTTTACTTCCCTTGCCGAAAAAGCCAGGGAAGAGGCTTACGAATTGATGGTTGACCACGCCAAGGTTCGCGGCGCAAACGCGATCATTGCCATGCGTTACGACGCAAACGAGATCATGGAAGGCATTACCGAAGTGCTGGCGTATGGCACGGCGGTGGTGATCGAACCGGTCAGCGTTTCATAGTTTGAATCTCGAGGACGTGATTTTTCACATCCTCGAGATTGATTTTTGAAAGCTCCGTTCAGTTTTCTGCCGCTCAAGGCTGCGCCATCATCTATTTTTTGCAGTCGAGTTTGACGCGAATGCTGGGGTCAGGAACGCTGTAGGCAATTTTGTAATTGTCTTGCAGGTACTTCGCGGTAAAGGCATCGGGTCTGATGAACAACAACAATTTTTGCGGTTCGCCCTGAACTTGTTTGATGTTCTCGAATGTCACCTGGGACACCACGCCCGCGCCTGGTGGAATCGCGGGGTCGGTCAGGTCATTGACATTGTATGGATTCAGGGTGTTGCCATCGCCAAATGCCAGCTTGAAACTCTCAAATCCTGTGCCAGACAAGGCAATCCCGTTGGCTTTGGTGCCGTTTCGGAGTTCCATTTTCAGTTTCCAACCCACCTGGTCATTCTCCTGATAGGGTGCAACTGAAATCACCCGAAAACGCCAGATGCCGTTGAGTAACCATTCGTTCAGACAACCCTCGAGCGCTGCAACTTGAGTTGATCCACCTGCTGTTGCCGCGTTTGGCAAGGTCAATGTTAACGTGCCGCTTTTTAAACTCGAGCTTACCCCAGCAGCTTGCAAGGCTTTTAACGGCACATAAGTTTCGCCTTTCACCACAATGGCGTTGCTCGAGAATGCTTTGTTGTTAATCACCAGTTTGTACGCAGTCTGCGCGGTTTGTGCCAGGACGATAGAACCCAGAATGGCTGCCAGAACAATCGGTTTGTGTTTCATATGCTTGCCTTTCTTTAAATATGAGTACAAGCATTGTAAAGGCTCGAGTTTTAAAAATGGTACTCGAGCGAAAAGGTGATTGAAAAAAGCGTGAACAATCGTCCAAACGCTTTGGAAAAGACCGTAACCAGATACACGGGGTCTGACGTTGGTGTCTCTGACCAGACTGATGGCAAGTACATGGGTCGGAACTCGAGCGCGAAAACGGTGTTGGGTGCGACAATCGAAGCAATGGCGATCAAACCACGAATCCCAACGTCCTGAAAATC
>JANLWR010000144.1:0-6029 GCA_031364625.1 Deinococcales bacterium
TCTCAAACGCGATGTCGCCCTAAAACTCTTACACGAACACGTGCTGCCCGTGGACCGTGAACGGTTCGGACGCGAAATTCGCACGCTGGCACAAATATCGCACCCAGGCATTATCGGCATTTACGACCTTGGCGAAGACGCAGGTCGGGTGTTTTTCACAATGGAATTGTTAACGGGTGGCTTGATCTCGAGCATCGGACCGCTCGAGGACAGCAGTGAAGACTTTGAGAGGTTTTTAAGTGTTGCCTGCGAGGCGGCGGACGCGCTGGCGCACATTCATGCCAAAGGCATTGTGCACCGAGATTTGACCCCACGAAATATTCTCTTGGACAAAGATTTTCACCCTCGGGTCATGGATTTTGGGCTGGTATACGTGTCCGATGCCACCAGGGATTTGACCCGCACCGGTTACACGCTGGGAACACCGCAGTACATGGCTCCAGAGCAAGCCAGGGGCGGCGTGGTCGAAGCCGCCAGCGACCTGTACGCGTTTGGGGCGGTTTTGTACCGCGCCGCCACCGGACGCGCGGTGTTTGAAGCCGACAACGACCAAGGGGTGCTGTACCAACACGTTTACGAAAAACCCAAAACCCTCGAGGAAGTCAATCCAGCCGTGCCAAACTCAATCTCGAGGGCGGTGTTGCAGTTTCTCGAGAAACAATCTGGTGATCGACCAGTCATGGCTCGGGTCACGCTCGAAGCCGCCGCCGAACAAGTCTGGCGTGAGCATGTGCCCGCGCAATTTCGTGGGGGTGTGGCGCGGACGGGTGTCCATCCTGGCGGTCCCGCCCGAGCGGATCAGTTAAAACCAGCCTGGAACATGAGTTTGCCTGGCGAAATTGCCTGGCCCATGGCGGTCACCGCCAACCGAGACCATTTTGCGGTAGGAACACGGTCAGGCGTTTTGAGCGTGCTCGAACTGGCGAGCGGCGCACGGTACGCCGATTTTCCCAGCAATGACGAGGTGACCGCCCCCGCCAGCTTTGATGGTGATTGCATCGTTTACGCAGGCTGGGACGGACTGGTGCGCTGTGTCGAATGGCGCACCGGTGTCACCCGTTGGACCCACCGCACCCGAGCCGAAATTACCGCAGCCCCAACCAAATGGGGACAGACCTGGCTGATCGCCTCGAGGGATCAGCATCTCCACGCCGTCAAAAACGGCAAGCTCGAGTGGACTTACCGAACTGGTGCGCCAATGGCGGGATCGCCGGTCATTTGGGGTGGCGTGTGTTTTGTCTGCGACGAGGACGGTTGGTTGCACGCGGTCAACGCCAACGCTGGAACCCTCGAGTGGAAAGTCGAGTTGGGCAGCGTCCACGGTACGCCCGCCATTTCACGCCACCCGAGCCAGCCCGAAGATGCCATTCTGGTCGTGCCAACCTGGCAGGGTGAAGTTCATGCCCTGCACTTATCGCGCACTGATGGTCGTTTGCGCCCGCAAGACGAACCATTGTGGACCTATGACCTCGAGGGTGAAATCTGGGCGTCACCCGCCATCTGGAACGGACAGGTTTTTCTGGGATCATGGGCGAACAAACTCCACGCTTTAAAACTCGAGTCAGGCGATGACATCTGGGAACTCGAGTTGGAGGGACGACTGACCGCCAGTCCAATCGTCTCGAGGGGCATGTTGTACCTGGCATCCGAAGCCGGTGAGGTGCGCGGCGTGCAAGCCAATTCGGGTCGGGTCTTGTTTGAAGATCAACTCGAGGGCGGCGTTCAATGCACCCCGATCATCACCGACGGCATGTTGATCGTGCCTTCTTTGGACGGAAAAATTCGCTGTTATCGGTAACATGAGATTAAACGTTATTTGGTCTTGGTGATAATGTAAAACGTGTCACTCACACCACCAATTGTGACGGTGTACGCCACCGAATCATTGAGTAAATTGCTCGAGCTGCCCAAAACCCGAATTTTATCGCCCAACTTCACCATTTTAGGCGTCGACTGCGGGCTGAAATACTCGAGGTACTGGTCGTTCACATAAACCGTTGCGCCGTTTGAGGCGGTCAGCGGCGTCGGTTGATTCACGCCCCGCACCGTAATCGTGTTGCTCGAGACGGCAATTGCTGGGTCTGGGTTGACGTTTAAGGCGGGATTAAAACAAAATTGATTTGGCTCGGTATCAGGCGTGCTCGAGGTTACGGGTGAGATGGTCAGGGTTTGTTCTGGCGGACAGGTCTTGTCAAGCCCAACTGGTGTCCCCGGAGCGCTGTTCACCACTGGTGCTGGCGCAGGTTGGGTGCTCGTCGGTACACAAGCACCGAGCATTAAAGCCGTCAAAATAAGCAACGCGGTTTGTTTTTTGATCATAAAAAACCTCCTGTAGACTCGAGTATAGCCGCTTGAACCCAGAACAAGAATTGAGCGTACATTCACTGCCATTTGAAGTGGCGCAAATTAGAAAGTAAGCTGTCTGGAGCAGTTAATCCTCGAGCTAGAAGGAGTTTTGATGTTTGATACCATTATTGTCGGCGGTGGACCGGCAGGACTTTCGGCGGCACTTCATTTGGCATTTCACAAGCGCAATGTCTTGGTGATTGACCGCCGTACAGGACCACTTTTTTACACCTTGACCGAACTTTGGAACGTGCCAGGTTTTGTGGCTCAAACGGGAGTGCAAATTCAAAAAACCATGAAACTCGAGGCAGAAAAAGCGGGAGCAAAAATTGTTAAAGACAGTGTCAACCAGATTTCTGGACAGGCTGGGCAGTTTGAAATCGAGACTGAAAAAGGCGAGCGTTTTGAAGCCAAAACCGTGCTGCTGGCAACCGGTGTGGCGCGTTATCACCCGCTGATCGCAGGCGAGTTTGAGCCGTTTTTAAAGTACGCCGCCAAAGGCAACACCTTTTATTGCCCCGACTGCGAAAGTCCAGAATTGCTGGGCAAAAACATCGTGGTCATTGGTGTGGCGGGCGCAAACAGCGCGGTGTCTGAGGCTGCGCCCTTGGCAGAATTTGCCAAAAGTGTGCGTTTGTTATTGACGGGCGGCACAGAATTCAAACCAGAATTTGAAGCCAAACGCCAGAAACTGAATCTCGAGGTGATAGAAGGGCAGATTGCGTCGGTGGACGGCGCAAAAGGCATTGTCAAAGCCGTGATTCTCGAGGATGGAACTCGGGTCGAAGCGGATGGATTCTATATTTCATCACCCAAAGTGCCGCGCTCAAACTTGGCAACTCAACTTGGCTTGCAACTTGCCCCAAAAGGACATGTTAAAACGGGTTGGCGCGGACAAGTTCAACTGGCGGGTGCGAGCGACGGTGAATTTCTTGAGGGCGTCTGGGCGGCGGGAGACGTTCAACCGCAAACCCAGCAGGTTTCAATCGCGGCGGGGTCGGGCAACATTGCCGCCGTCATGATTGACCAGTATTTGCAAAAACTCGAGCCTCGAGTGTTGGGACATCAGACAACGCCTTATCAGGTTGGTCTAGTCCAACAAGTCTGAAACTCGAACTTTGAAGCAGCACAACCGAACTCGGGGTAGGCTAAAACCATGATCAAATCAATCCGATTCTTGAGTTTGTCGTTTCTGGTTTTAATCGTCTCGAGTTTTAACGTTTCAAAGACTGTTGCCCAACAGGATTGGAAACTCTTCTGGAGTGACGAATTCAACGGCGTTAAAGGCTCGAGTGTGGACTCTAAAATCTGGAAGCACGACCTTGGCGGCGGCGGTTGGGGCAACAACGAACTCGAGTTTTACACGAACAAAACCAAAAATGTTTACCAAGACGGCACTGGCTTTCTGGTCATCAAAGCCATCAAAGAAACCGTCAAAGACGGCTGCTGGTACGGCGATTGCGATTACACCTCGGGAAGAATTTTGACCAAAGGGACGCTCGAACGTAAATATGGACGGTTTGAAGCCCGCATCCGAATTCCTAAAGGACAGGGGATTTGGCCCGCTTTTTGGATGCTTGGCTCGAACATTGGCACAACGAACTGGCCCAATTGCGGCGAAATTGACATTCTGGAAAACATTGGCAAAGAACCAAAAACAGTGCATGGAACGATTCATGGACCTGGGTATTCGGGCGCTAACGGTATCGGGATGCCGTACTCGAGCAATCAGGATTTTAGCGACTCTTTTCATATTTACGCAGTCGAATGGGAACCCGAAGTCATTCGTTGGTACGTGGACGGAAACTTATATCAGACCCGCACGCCCAAAGACCTACCCGAAGGCGCGAAATGGGTTTACAATCACGAATTTTTTATTATTCTGAACCTCGCAGTTGGCGGCGGCTGGCCCGGCAATCCGGATGCCTCCAGTGTTTTTCCGCAATCCATGAAAGTCGATTACGTGCGGGTTTATCAGCGTTGAAGCTCGAGTGTTTTGGCAACAAGTTCGAGACCCAAACTCGAATTTTCTGCAATGTTTTTGACCCCGAGTTCTTGGTTTCTCAAGCATTAAGCTTTAGAATCAACGCGAAGCCAGGCGCTCGAGCGGAGGAAATGTGTACATCGTAGTCGAAGGTCCTATCGGGGTTGGCAAGACCTCGCTTTGCAAAATCTTGTCTGAGGTCACAGGCTCGAGGCTCAATCTCGAGGTTGTGGAGGAGAATCCGTTTTTGGCAGATTTTTACCAGGATGCCCAGCGTTTTGGTTTTAACGTGCAAGTTTTTTTCTTGCTCTCGAGGTTTAAGCAGCTCTCGAGCTTGGTGCAAGAAAGTTTGTTTGACGCGGGTGTGGTCAGCGATTACATGTTCGATAAAGATTTTATTTTTGCCAGCATGAACTTAAAAGATGCCGAATTTGATCTGTACAAAGACTTGTACTCGCACCTCTCGCCGCAACTCCGGCAACCCGATCTGACCGTGTATCTCCGCGCCGATGTGCCTGTGCTTCTCGAGCGCATTGCAAGGCGCGGACGCGATTTCGAGCGTTCAATCGATCCCGAGTACCTGCACAGGCTCAACCAGCATTACGACCAGTATTTTCTCGAGTATCCTGGCAATTTGCTGGTCGTACAGGCTGGCAGGTTTGATTTTGTCGGCAACATCGAGCACCGCCGGCAAGTTGTTGACGCCGTGCTCGAGAATTCAAAATCGGGTTTGAAGTCCAGTTTGCTGCTGGAACAGGCGAGCGCTTAAATGTATTTGGCGATTGCTGGAAATATTGGTTCTGGAAAGTCGAGCTTGACCAAACTGCTTGCCAGCCGTTACGCCTTGACACCCGTGTTTGAAGCCGTGGACGAAAATCCGTATTTGGAAGATTTTTACCGTGACATGAGCCGTTACGCCTTTCATTCGCAAGTGTTTTTCTTGGCAAAACGCCTCGAGCAGCACCTGCGCGATGTGAATGCGGGTTCTCGGGTGATTCAGGATCGCACGGTGTTTGAAGATGCCGCCATTTTTGCCCAAAATCTGAAAAATCAGGGGCATTTGGACACTCGAGATTGGGCGACGTACCGCGCATTGTACGAGGGTATTTCACCAGCGCTGCGCGTGCCAAACCTGACGGTTTTTATACGCTGTAACCTCGAGACACTCAAACGCCGCATTGCCAAGCGGGGACGCGATTACGAGCAAGCCATTCCAGATGTATACCTCGAGAATCTAAACGATCTCTACGAAACTTTTATTCGGGATTACAGCCTCTCGCCCGTGATTGTCGTGCCTGGTGACGAACTGGATTTTATCGAGGATCGCTATGCGTTTGGTTGGATTTGTGGGCAACTCGAGGCGCACGGTTTGGACGTGCCAATTTTGGAAGGGACGCGTTAAGCTGGTTGCAGCATGAAACTTTCCAAACTTCTTCAAGATGCAAGCATTGGGTTTGATACGCTCGAGGTTGACCCCGAAATTACTGGCGTCACGCTCGACTCGGGAAGCGTTAAGCCTGGGTTTTTGTTTGTTGCGGTGCAGGGTGTGCCACTTCCGAGCCGTCCTCGGCTCGATGGTCATGACTTTATTCCCAAGGCAATTGCGAATGGGGCTGTGGCAATTGTGGGCACTCGAGAGGGTATGAGGCTCGAGATTCCTTACATCAGTGTCCAAAATGATCGGCGGGCGGTTGCCGAC
>JANLWR010000310.1:0-6734 GCA_031364625.1 Deinococcales bacterium
CAAGCCGTACTGTGCTCAGACCAGCCCCAGCCGTGTCCGTGTCACTGCCAATCAAGGCAACCTCGGTGGCGTTGACCGGCGCACCTGTTCGAGCGATGGCAGCAGCCGTAGTTTCCTCAAAACCACGGGTCACTCGAGCGACAGATTCATCTGTTGGTTGCACAATAATGCTGTATTTGAAAGGTGCATCAGTCGCTAGGTTTGGAATTGGAAATGAAGTGGCGAATGCAATGCGACCTGTTCCACCCGCAAGAATGCTGCGTCCCCCAGTTAAGTTGGTGGCAACAAAGCCGTACTCGAGAACATCATCTGCTGTGGTCAATTGGTTTGCGGCAAGACCTGCAACTTTGACGGCTTGAGCTTCTGAAGGTCTGAAGGCTTGCATGTGTGCATTGCTTGGGTCAGTCACAACAGAGTCGCTACTTTGCACCACACCTTGTTCGGGACGAATGCTTTGTGCGATCAAAGGGTTGGTGAGGGGTTGCAGGCTGCTGTTCTGAATGCCGCGAAATGCTGTTCCACCAATGGTTGGATTGGCGTTGCTTGCCCAGTTGTAAGCGTAAAACGTTAGATTCTTGAAAGTGGCGGTGGTTTGGTTTGTGAATTCGTAAACGGTTGTGATATAGCGTCGGTTGGTGATTGCATCATCAAGCACAACTTTTGAAACTTGTCTGGTAAAAGCAATAGATGTGTCTGGCAAGTAGGTAAGGGACTTTGTATCTCGAGCAATGGCTTGAGGTAAGGTGTTTGTCGTACCAAGATCAAACTTGACTTCCAGTGGACTTAAAGGCGTACCAGGTTTTACGGCGGTTGTGGGTGCTGGGATTTGTGGCGGGTTTTGGTTACAACTTGCGAAGAAAATCAGCATGATTGTGGCAATGCTAAGAGGTTTGATGGTATGTCGAAGGGTCTGAATCATCGATTATCCTCCATAAAACAGTACAAATTGGGATTATTTGGCAGAACTGAACAACCCTCGAAAGACAACGCTTGAAATGCCAAGCGTTTGTGGATGTGAATCTCCGAAATCCATTTCTCTTCAAATACCGTTAGGCGCTAAGAAGCCCAGGCTCGAGTGCTCATGTTCGCAGTTATACCAAACTTCAATCTATTCAAAAATCAAAAACATTATTATTCTTGAAGTGCCGTGACATATTTTCACCCTAGATCACGATACTTCAAGGTTTTGAAGCTGTGTCTTCTTAGACTCAACTTCTCAAACAAAGCCCTAAGCATGGTAATGAAAAGTAATTCAACAAGCAGACCTTCCAGCAGTGCTCGAGGGTTATTTCGTGAAAACGCCTGTCATCAACCCGTTGGGGAAATTCGCAGAGGTGACCTTGACCGTGATTTGCTGATTGTCGAGCCAGGTAAGCCACTGCGTCGAATCACCCGATGTGGTGCAAGTACCACTGATCGTCCCCGTAAATGAAATATAAGGAAATGCACTGCTGGACGGGACGACCTGCTTGTTCCAAGTCAGAGCACACTTTGCACCACTGGGTGAGGTGAGTGTCACCGCTGTAATATCGCCTGTTGACGGCTTGCCCGTTTGATTGACAAAATCGCTGTACGTGCCATTGACAATAAAATTATTTGAAGCGTTGATCTGCCCCACCAATTCTTCTTGTGGAAGATATGCCAATTTGTTTTGAGCTTCAGCAGATGGAGTTAGATAGGCTATGTAGCGACTGGTAATGACTTGTGGACAACCGGTCAATCCAAAAACCAGAACGACCAAAAACAGAAAAAATCGAGTCATAGAATTCCTTTACATTCTTGATCAGGGTTCGATTTTGATAACTTTCCAAAAAATTTCTTGGTTGGCATCGTCATACCCCGTGGAAGAAAGTGGGTTGATGCGAAGCACGCCAATGGCAATCGTGACCACTCCAGGTTTGAGGGCTTTGAGCCTAAAACGTCCTTCGGGTGGCCACAATTGACTCAGGCGTGCCACAACAGGCAGCCGATCCTGTCCCATTGCCGGGATGGTCACATCAAATTGGTCGCCGATTGGAACAACAACAACCCCAGGAACATAGGCAGGGCGCGTGTTGGCTGTAGGGGTTTCACTCATCAAGACGAGCGCAAACTTTTCTCGGTCTGCAAAGGCTTGACTTGGTGTCAGAGTCACGTCGAAGGTTTCACCGACTTTGGGTGAGATGCTCGAGAATTGTAAGACCCCGTTGCTTGGCAGAACGACATCATTGAAAGGCAGAATGCAGCCGGTCAAGACGCCAGTCAGCAAGATCAACAATGGCATTCCTTCAATTCGGAAACGGTTGTTTGAACGTGTCATGTTGTTGCCTTTCTGAACGAACTGAGTTCGCGCCACACTGTGTCCGCACTTTAGAGCTTCGGCGTACCATCGGGATTGCAAGGAAATGGATTGTCTGTAAAAAGGTGGAATCCCAAATCTTTGCTGATTTCACAGATTTTACCATTGCTGCCCGCAGGCGCAAGCGCCTTCAGCCGATCAGACCAAGCTTGGAACAGCGTCCTGCTGTAACCATAGTTTGCCAAAGCGCTTCGTATTTTACCGTAAGCCCGCAAGATGGCAACACTTTCACCCAAACTCAGGTTCTGATTCCAATAATAAAATGAATTGAGGTTGCGGGCAGGAGGACTGACATTGGCAAGCACTTCGCTCGCATAGCGAAACAAGAAACTTGAGACCCGATTGGCATTGCCCTGCCCTAAGGCTGAGGAACACGAGATGCTCGGATGCCCACAGTAATAATGACGGCTGTAATACCCTTGCACCGTATCCGCATATCTGGCTTCGTTGTCACGTTTCCAAAAGTAGAGGTACATCACCGAGTCAAAGAAGTTTGCCCATCCCTCATTCCAACCAAGCCGTGAATCATACGTCTTTTCATCATCATGGTTGTAAATTTTCAGAAAACAATCGATTGCTGCCGCCCAACCCGCCACTGGGACTATTAAATAGGGAGTGCAGTAATCGTCCATATAGCCTGGACTGTTTAAGATAAAGCCATTGTTGAAATTGACTTGATAGTTCGAGGTGTTTGCGGCGTACCACATGATGTTATGTCCGAATTCGTGGGTCACAGGATAGGGACTCGCCCAATAATTTTCATAATTTGGATTCCCAAAATGAATGTAACCAATCGGTGCAAACGTACCAATGCTTTCGTTTGAAACCCTCAATGGGAAGAAGTTATTGCCACTTGTGCCACCCGCCAAAACATTGGCTTCCATAGCATTCGCAATCATGTAATTTGTAGTCCAAAAGGCTTTAGTGTGCGAAAAGCTTGGGGCGTTCAGTGGAAGGATTCGATTGGTGGCAGTTTCCTCCCAATACGTTCCCGTGTAGGCAGTCGCAATTGTATTGGCAATACCGCCCAGCCTGCTCTCGAGACCATAACTGGTAACCCCTGAAATTTGATAAATCAAATCCGGTGGTGAGGTGTCAAACCACCAAAAGGTATCGCAGATAGGTTTTTGCCAACGGTAGATGCCATTGCCATCGGTGAAGCCTTGGGAGATCACATACGTCCCAAAGAATCCGTTGTCCTCGTAAATCGTGACCTTCATGTTTTTCAAATCGTAATTGCCATATCCATTGTTTCCAACGTAGTAATTTGATCCATATGGATTGTAGATTTGGTTGTTGATCATAAAACGCACGGTGGCCTCAACCGTCCCGCATGAAGCTCGAGTTTGCTTGCCACGAGTCGGGATTCGTTTTCCGTCTGGCATCACGCCCTCGAGTTCACCTGGTAGCGGTTTGCCATTTCCAAGGTCAGGCAGAAAAACACTCGAATAGGTTGTGGGGTCGGTCACCACGGTTGGTTTGCTGTCGGGACCGTTCCAAATCTCTTTGGTCGTTCCACGTTCAATGGTTTCAAGCGGAATCGCGTCGTTGCCCGCCAAGCGATCACGCTCTTGCTCGAGATGCGTCGTTTTGGTGGCTTCGGGAAGCTGTTCAAGATGATCCGAGATCGACTTGATGCCAGCCGCAGAACCAGATCGAAGTTGTTGTTCGTTAACCACATCAAAGCCAATTCGATCACCAAGTGGTTTATCCACCGACCAATCCGCCGACTCAGCATCCAGGGTAATGTCATAAAAACCGCGTCGTTTTAGGAGTGCTTGAAACGTGACCCGTTTGGTTTCACCTGCTTTGATCGCCAAGACCACCACATTCTGCGGCAGTTCGACATAGGGTGCGCTCAACCAAGTCAACCGCACCTTGGTATCGACTGGGCTGCTGACTTCGGTTTGAACCGTGATGGCTTGATTTTTGACAAACGCGCCCTGAAGCTGCATGCTTGCCTTCGGGTCGCTGGCGTTGCTCGAGCTGACGGTCACAATTTGGACAGGTTCGTTCGAGGTGACCGGATTGTTTGGGCATGAAGCTAAACCCAGCATCAATACGAAGGGCGCAACCACCTTTAAGAGTTTCACGAGCCACTCCTTTTTATGACCTGACCACGAATTTCAGGGGTGACAGGCTTTGTACCAATCTTGGTGAAGATTACGATATAACACTGGTTTGCTTTCAGGAGATCAAATTGCGCTTGGGTTCCACCAGTGATGGTGCCATAAATCGTTCCAGTGCCAGCCGTGGTGGACGAATTTGAAAAGCTCAGGGCGCTATATGAAAACGGATCGGCTACGTTTTGACCCGCCGATGCACCGCAATAGAGGTTGACGTTGTTGATCGGTCCGAGCAAATTGCTGACATCGCCAGCCACTGTCAAGGTCGTTCCGTTGGTGGTTGCGTTGAGCGTGCCAGTGCCAGTGGTCGAAACACTTGGAACAACTTGAGATCCACTAAAACTCGCATCAAAGGTCGTAGGATTTGCTGGTGGAGGGCAGGCGGTGAGGGTTGCAGCCAAAGCACAAACGCCGAGAAGTTGAGTCAGAATTGGAATTCGTTTTCGATTTTGAATGGCTTGCATGGTGCTCCTTTGAGTTGGACAACAACTTGAGTTCAAATGGCAACGAGAGGCATTGCAGGGTGAATGCTGGCAAATTTTAGGGTGGCTGCATGGTTTCTCCTGCTTATCGATTCGTGCTTCCAGATCGCCACCATAGAGGCTCGAGGTGCTCGAAACAACACCCAATTGTCAGATGACAAATCCCCAATTTTCTGTTAGTGATTGCCACATGCCCCAGTAAAACAATGCCAATTGTGTGCGATTCTCGAGTCTTAAATTCGGGTGGGTGCTCGAGATTTTACTGAGCACAGTGCTGACTTGATTTCGAATGGTGCTGTCACTCGAGCCTAAAGCCCGAGCGATTTCCTTGTTCTCTAAACCATTGGCAATCAGGCGCAAGATGCGACGTTCGGCAGGGGTGAGGTTTGAAGATTCTGGCAAGTTGTTCTGAAAAGGCTCGAGTCTGGCAACGGCACGAATGGCTTGGAGCAATGTATTGTTGTTTCCGACGGGGCTGACCACAGCTTTTGCCCCGAACTCGAGCAGGTTGGCTTGGTATTCGCCGCAAGGGTTGGAGGTCATGACGATAGGGTTGGGTGGTGTTTGAAACTCGAGGGTGAGGAGGGCGTTGCCATGAAAGGAATCCACGATCAATGTGATTTGAGCATTATCGGTAACGGTAAATCCCTCGAGTTTTAAGGTTTGTTTGGCTTGGGCATGAAGGCTTGCGTGTTGGCAGATCAGGTTGATGCTGGGCAGCAGACTTTGGAAGCTCGAGGTGTGATGTGCGTTTTGGGTTGGGATGTTGAGCATGAAGTCCTTTCCTGTTCAGTCCATTTGAAACTTGAGTATCGGTTTTACGGTGGTGATTTTGTGTACAAAAACGCTTGTAATTATTTGCTTGTGTGGATAATGTAACGGAAGGGTTTCCGAAAGCCACCCAACGCCCACCCAAAAGCTCGTGAAAAAAACAGCAAGCCTCGAGAAACAGTGTGCAAAACATGATCGAAGCAAACCAACAGCCAAAACCCAAACGTCGCGGCGAACGCAAACCCTTGGCGTTGGCACGTCCACAATTGACCCAAAAAGCGTTGGACTCCAACTACGATGTCGTGTTGATTATGGCTCCGATAGGTTACGGCAAAAAAACCCTGATGAGCCAACTCGAGGGCGCATTGCCACAACCGATTGTGATCAAACTAGATGTCGATGACAGCAACCCGTTTACCTTGATTTCACACATTCGAGCAGAACTCGAGGGAGTGATTGATTTTGATGCGCCTGCATTTGACCCGTCTGTTGCCACGGTCAACCATTTGATTGCGACCATTGAAGCGCTTGACAAAACCGAGCAGGATTTACAATTTTTCTTTCACGGTTCGCAAGTTTTAAACAATTCCAGCGCCCAGTTGCTCGAGCGTTTTATGGTCAAACTTCCGGCAGGACACCGCGTTTTTATTTCCGGTTTTAACACCAGCAATTTGTCACTGTCCGAAGTGTACATTTCTGCGCGGGTCTTGACGCTCGAGGGTCATGATTTGTTATTGAGCTTAAAAGAAACAACAAGCATGTTAAATGTCATGAAGTCCGATTTGGATGCGCAAACGGTCTTTGAAAAGTCTGGTGGTGTGGTCAGTCTTGTTTTTGTGATGGCGAACACCAATTCGTTGGAAGCGGTATCGTTTGAAAAATTCATTGAAAATGCTTTAAATGAAATACCAGAAGATATGCTGGATTTTTTAGAAAAGATGTCTGTTTTTGAAATTTGGAATGATGAAACGATTGCCGCCTTGGAATTGGAAGCACCGAAAGATTGGGTTGAGAAAG
>JANLWR010000156.1:0-4709 GCA_031364625.1 Deinococcales bacterium
CGGTACAACATTTACAAGCGCTAGCTCGAGTCAGGTACGATGGGTCATGAATCAAATTCGGGACTTGACGGGTTTTCCAGAATTGCGATCTCGAGTGCTTGAGGGCATGAAGGCGTTTCAAGTGCCTGGACTGGCACTCGGCATCATTCAAGACGGGCAGTGGTTCGCGGAGGGTTTCGGTGTCACCAGCATCGCCAACCCGCTTCCAGTCACCACCGACACGACCTTCCAGATTGGTTCAACCAGCAAAACCGTGACCGCCACCGTCATCATGATGCTGGCTGAGCAGGGCAAACTCGAGCTTGATGAAAAAGTCAAAACCTATTTGCCAAACCTCGAGTTGCAAGATTCGGATGTGGCGGCTCGGGTCACGGTGCGGCATTTATTAAACCACACGGCGGGTTGGGCTGGGGATTTGTTCGTGGACACTGGTGACGGCAACGATGCACTCGGGTTGTATGTGCAAAAAATGCGTGACTTGCCGCAGTTGACACCACTGGGTGAAGTCTGGCATTACAACAACGCGGCGTTCGGTTTGGCGGGGCGTGTGGTCGAGGTTGTGACGGGGAAAACTTTTGAAAGCGTGGTAAGGGAACTGGTGCTCGAACCGCTCCAGATGACACACAGTTCGTACTTCCCGAGCGAGGCGATGCTCGAGCGTTTTGCAGTCGGGCATTTTGTCGATGAGCAAGATGTGGTGCAGGTTTCCCATCCTTGGGCGCTGGCGCGGAACACCTCGAGCGTCGGGCGGATTAACTCGAGCGTGATTGACCAACTCAAATACGCGCAATTTCATTTGGGTGACGGTACGGCGGCAAACGGCAAGCGACTGCTCTCGAGCGAATCGATGATTGAAATGCAGACGCCGACCGTGAAGGGCGCAAACGGCGCGATGCACGCCCTCAGTTGGTTTGTTCACGATCTTGCGGGGACTAAATTGGTACGTCACGGCGGCGCAACCAACGGGCAGATGTCAGAATTTTACCTTGTGCCAGAACGAAATTTTGCCTGGACGATTTTAACCAATGCCGAAAAGGGACGCGCCTTGAACGCTGAAATGACTGGTTTTATTCATCAGCATTTGCTTGGTTTAGAAGACCCAGAACCTGAGCATTTAACCCTGAACGCCGCAGAACTCGAGCCATTTTTGGGAGCGTACCGCGACACCAACTTTGGCACAGTGATCGAATTTAAACTCGAGGCTGAAAGCTTGATACGGCACGTGACCCCTGGCGATTATTCGGGTGTGACCAGTCTTGTCACGCCGCCACCGCCCGATGCCAAATGTACGTTTATTCCCATTGATCGCGTTCTGGTACTCGAGGGCGACGGTAAGGGAAACAAGCTCGAGTTTTTGCGTGACAAAGGCGGCACGATAGGTTATTTGCGCTCGAGCGGACGCCTTTATTTTCGGGTTTGAACGCCAACATCCAAACCTGAGGCTTTCAACGTACTACCAAATATGATGGGTCGTCTGGTGTCACCAAATCGTCCGCGCCCGACCAGGGGCGTCTCGAGCGCAACGCTCAAGACGGCTGTGTATACTCGAAGCCAAGTGATGAACGATTTGGATTGTAGCGATTTAAGCAACGAGCTTTTGATGCTCGAGGTGGCGGCTTGTTCTGAAGTTGCCCTGAAGGAACTGTACAAGCGTTTTTCCAAACAAATTTACAGCCTGGCACGCCGGATGCTACGCGAAGAGAGCGCCGCCGAGGATGTCACCCAAGACGTTTTCGTAAAAATCTGGCAAAAAGCCCTGGATTACTCGAGCATCAAGGGCGCGGTCAGCACTTGGGTCATGACCATCGCGCATCACAGCAGCGTCGATGCGATCAGACGACGTTCCACCCAGGAAACCGTGCTGCTCGAAGACGGCGAACTCGAGCGTTACCCCAATGATCACGACGATGACCGCCTGGAGCAAGTCACGGTGTCCAGGGCGCTTGAAAGCCTCGAGCCTGGGGAGCGCGGCTTGATTGAACTGGCGTATTTTGAAGGCTTGTCACATTCTCAGCTTGCGACCCGCACCGGAATTCCGCTCGGTACGATCAAAACCCGTTTGCGTCTGGGGTTACAAAAATTAAAAGCCGCGCTAGGAGAGTGGTCTGAATGATAGCCCCGATGCCCGTGAATGAAACCGCCCGTCTTGCAGAACTCGAGCGTTACGCTGTGCTTGACACGCCACCCGAAGCGGTTTTTGATCAGTTTGCTGGTTTGACCGCCGGACTTTTAAATGTGCCAATTGCGATGGTTGGTTTGATCGACCAGGAACGCCACTGGTTTAAGGCGTCGGTCGGTTCGGATTTTCCTTACAACATGCGTGAAAATTCTTTTTGTCAGTACACGATTCTCGAAGATGGTGTGCTCTGCATCCCCGACACACAACTCGATGATCGCGTCAATGATATTTTGCCCGTGACCTTGCTCGGCGTGCGATTTTATGCGGGTATGGCTCTGACCACACCAAATGGTTTCAACATCGGCACGGTTTGCGTCTTCGATTACAAGCCGCGCAGCCTCGAGCCATCCGATATTCAAAGCCTCGAGTTGCTGGCAAAACGTGTCATGGATGCTTTGAATGACCGCCTCGAGCGTGGCGTCAGAACCGATTCTCGAGACTCAATTTTGGCTTCGGTGCTGGGTTCAATGGGCTTGGCTTCGCTGCCGTTGTTTGGGCAAGCGTTCAGTGAACCCGAAGAGGTTTTTGAAGATGACCGCATTACCGCTCGAGTCTCAGAAGTTGTACCGCAAAAAACCCCGCCCACAAGTCTCGAGCAAGCCATTTTGGAACGTATCAAAACCCTCCCAGCCAAACCAGCTTTGGCTCGGGTGGTGCGTTACGATTCAGAAATTTTGTTGGCTCATGCCTTTGGAAATGCGATTGACGGTTTTGTTTGGCAAGCTTGGGCGTTCCTCGAGCGCAACCCTCAAGCCGTGCCGCTCGAGGCGTTTGTTGCCAGCGCCAGTTTTATCAGGTTGCCAGAAAACAGCCGCATGATCGGCTTGAGCCAAGAAACCAGGGGCGCGGAACATCTTGTCCCCAGCCGATTGTTGGCGCTCGGCAGAATTTAAACGTCATACAATCGCAACGCTTTGCCCCTAAACTCGAGCCATGAAGATTGAAGCTTTGAACGCGGTCTTGCTCGAGAATTTTGATGAAGCCCTGAACGCCAAAAGCGGTGAGGGTTGGTTTGATGGTTTAAACCCAACCCTGGCGCAAATCGATGCCGCCACAGCCTCCAAGCTTCCTGCGGCTGGTCGCTCGAGCATCGCCGCGCATGTCGAGCACCTGTGCTACGTGCTCGAGATTGTTAACGCCTGGAGTAGGCTCGAGAAACCGCAACCCGATTGGAGCTTGGCGTGGAAAACCTCGAGCGTCGATGCTGCTGCATGGGAGGATTTGAAAACCGCGATTCAGACCGAATGCGAAACACTCAAAACCTTGATTGCGGCCAGCAGCGAATGGAATCCAAAATTACTGAATTTATTGATCAGCAACACCTCGCACGTTGCCTACCATGTTGGCGCGATACGGCAAATTTGGATGCTGGTACGTGAAGATCAAACCAGTACCCCGCTTGGTGAACGTTAGAACCTTGCCGCTTATGTTAGCCTCGAGCGTCATGCCAGAGGTTTTAAATCCACAAATTGTTGACCTGAAAGAACGCAACGCCGCCGTTGACCCAGTGCGCCTGCTCGAGACTTTTGTGCCACCGCCACGTTTTGCGGGCGTGCGATTCTCGAATTATCAGCCCAATCCTGCGTTTGCCTCGCAAGAAGCCGCCAAAACCAGGCTCGAGCGTTTTGTGCTCAATGAAACGCCGCGCAAGGGTTTTAACTTGTTCAAAAAACCCGAAATCAGCCCCAGTTTATATTTGGATGGCGGCTTTGGCGTGGGCAAAACCCACCTGCTGGCAGCGACTTGGTTTGAATCAAAACTCGAGAAAGTCTTTCTGAGTTTTGCCGAGTTGGTTTACACCATCGGGGCGCTGGGCATGGCAAAAGCGCTTCAGGCATTCGAGCGTTACAAACTGATTTGCCTCGACGAGTTCGAGCTTGATGATGTTGGAAATACGCTCATGGTCGCCATGTTCTTTGGACGTTTGATTCCGAACGGCACTCGAGTGGTGACGACCTCCAACACGCTGCCCAATCAACTCGGCGAGGGACGCTTCAACGCCGACGATTTCAAACGCGAGATTCAAAGCATCGCCGCCAGGTTCGAGGGTTTAAAGGTTGACGGTCCTGATTACCGTCACCGTGAGGGTTTAAGCGCACCTCATCCGTTAAGCGACTCGCAACTCGAGCAGCAATTTCAGGCTTTTGAGGGCATCAAAACCCTAGCATCTTTTACTGAATTAATTGCCCACTTCGAGCAGTTGCACCCGATTCGTTACGTCGGGTTGCTCGAGGGTTTGAAAGCTGTTTTTATCACGGGTTTACAACCAATTGCTAAACAAGATGATGCGCTCAGGTTCGTGCATTTTATCGATAAACTTTACGACCGTGAAATTCGTTTCGCCGCCAGCGGTTGTGAACTTGCAGACCTCTTCCTCGAGTCTTACAAACACGGTGGTTACGCCAAAAAGTACGCTCGGTGCGTCTCGAGGTTGGGCGAATTGCTGCGTGAGGGTACACCCTCATCAATCTCGGGATAGTCTGCTAAACTTTCTCAGTCACCATTTTGGTGCGATAGGAGTTTCATGAAC
>JANLWR010000314.1:0-3562 GCA_031364625.1 Deinococcales bacterium
AATTTGCGCCCTTACGCGGTTGGTAGACATCCAACTTTTGACGCATCTTGCACAAAACCAGGAAACGGCATTTCAGGCGCGAGACGGTAATTGATAATCAGCGTCACAAAACCCTCGAGCGCGAAGCGTTCCCCAAAAAACGGGTAGATTTCTTTGCTGCCATTGCGCCACGAACCACCGTGCACAAAAATTAAGACAGGCAAATTTGCGCCCTTACGCGGTTGGTAGACATCCAACTTTTGACGCTCGAGCGACCCATAAGCCACATTGCGAGTGCCAATAAAATTTCGTGGCGAGACGCGGTTGTTAATCAAGGCAATTGGCGAACAAGCGATCAAACTCGAGAGGGCAAGCAGTAAAAGAGCAAAACGTTTCATGCCAGAAGTTTACGTCACAAGCGTGAGCAAAAAAGGGAACGCCCTACGATTTCAAAATACCCAAGCAAACTGGCTCGAGGAACGTGGGTGAAACACCAAACAATGAATTTTGCCAAAGAAAACCACGAACACCATCAAAAACCTCAAAAGATGAGGTAAACTGGCAAGCGTTTGCTACACCTCGAGATAACCTCGAGCGGCAAGGAATTAAAAAAGGAGCTTCAAATGATTAGCGTTACAGACCTTCGCAGCGGCACAAAAGTCGAGATGGACGGCGGCTTATGGG
This sequence comes from Deinococcales bacterium, assembly GCA_031364625.1. Classification (GTDB taxonomy): domain Bacteria; phylum Deinococcota; class Deinococci; order Deinococcales; family JAAFIG01; genus JANXTZ01. The sequence continues at coordinate 664 of JANLWR010000314.1, forward strand.
AAACCATCGACTACATGCACCAAAAAATTGGGCGTGGCGGCGCAAAAGTCGTCACCAAATTCCGTAGCCTCGAGACGGGATCAATTGTAGACCGTACCTTCAACGCCACCGAAAAATTGCAAGACATTTTCATTGAAGGACGCACCATGCAATACCTGTACAAAGACGGTGACGATTTCATGTTCATGGACATGGACACCTTTGACCAGATCAGCCTGCCGACCAAACTCGCGGGCGATTCGGTACGGTTCTTAAAAGAAAACACCAACGTCGAAGTGCAATTTTACAAAGACAAACCCCTGAAGATCACCCTGCCAAACCAAGTGGTGTTGCAAGTCACACGGTCCGATCCAGGTTTGAAAGGCGACACCATCTCAGGTGGTACCAAACCAGCCACGCTCGAGACTGGCGCACTGATTCAAGTGCCGTTGTTTGTCGAACAAGACGAATTCGTGCGGGTGGACACGCGAACGGGCGAATACTTGGGACGCGAGAAATAAGCAAATAACGAAAAAACTTGAAACTCCCGCTCGAGATTAGAGTGGGAGTTCTTTTTGATGCTCGAGATGCAGTTGTGAAAATCTGGTTTTCGATTAGACTGGTTTTATGACCGCGCCTACCGAATTAAAAAAAACAAAACGCCAGCCTAAACATCAAACAGGCACAGGAACTCGCTTGCTCGAGGCGTTAGATCGGCTTGCAGTTAAAGTTCCTGATAAGGCTTGGGACAGTGTGCCAAAAGACGGCTCGAGACTTGTGAATGAAGTTCAGGGCGACAATTGATCCCGACTATTTTTGTTGACACATCGTACTGGGTAGCTTTGTTCAATTTGCGAGACAAGGCTCGGATAGAAGCTCAAGCCTTGGCAATTGAATACGATAATTATGTCTGGGTCACGACAGATGCCGTACTCTTTGAAACACTCAACTGGTTCTCAAAAGCAGACTCGGCATTACGGGTTTTTGATGCAGAATCAATTGAAGCCATCATTTCCAATGAACGCATTGAAATTGTGACAAGTGGACGAAATTGGCTTATTGCTGCAACAGAATTTTATCGAAAGCGTAAAGATAAGCAATGGAGTGGTGTGGATTGCTTTTCAATGCTGGTCATGGAATCCAAAGGTATCAAGGATATTTTGACTACGGATAAACACTTTCAACAAGCAGGTTCTAATGTTTTGATCTAAGTACACGTCAAAACGTCTAACCTAAAAAACGAAGAGTGAATTCCTGCTACGGTAATCGTGCTGAACGAACCATAGAAAGGAATTCACCCCATGAAGTCTACCCCAACCACGCTCCTCGACCTTGCCAAAGCCAACCTCAACTGGGACATCCGACGACAACGCTTCCTCGTCGCTTTCATCCTCGCCCTGATTGCAGTCCGAACCGTGAACCTCACAGAAATTGCATCTCATATGGGTGGTACGAAGAGTAAAGCTGCTTACCGAAAAATTCAACGTTTCTTCCAGATTTTCAAACCATCCAGCGTTGTTTTCCTCAAATTCTTACTCAGCTTGCTTCCAGAAGAACCTTTGATACTCGTGATGGATCGGACTAACTGGGATTATGGTGTGGTTCACATCAATTTTCTTGTTCTTGGTGTTCTTTACCAAAGCACAATCATTCCATTGTGCTGGCTTGTCTTAGAAAAGAAAGGCAATTCAAACCAAACCGAACGGATTCGACTGCTCAATTTTTTACTTCGAGTTCTGCCAATCTCGAGCATCAAAGTGTTCATCGCTGACCGAGAATTCATCGGTAAGGACTGGTTGAAATACTTGAAAACACGAGGGATTAAGCGGTGTGTTCGGATGAAGAAAAGCAGTTTGATTTTTCCTGATTACAAAGCCAGAAATTTATGGTTGTTATTTGCAAGGCTTCAAGTTGGTCAAACACGTTTCTTGCGTCGTCAGTATCGAATCAGTGGGGAATGGTTTCACCTTGCGGCAGTGATGCTTGAAGGTGATTTGTTGGTCGTGGCTTGTGATGGTAAACCGCGTTCTGGATTGCAATATTATGGTTTACGGTGGGGTATTGAAACCTTGTTTGGGAATGTGAAAACTCGAGGGTTTCATCTGGAGGACACGCATTTGGTTGATGCGAAGAAGTTGGGGATGCTGATGGGGTTGGTGTCATTAGGGGCGTTGTGGGCGTTACGAGTTGGAGAGTGGTTAGAAAAGACAACGAGTGTAATGCGACGGAAATCTCATGGGCGTTTGGAGCGGAGTTTGTTTCGTGTGGGATTAGATTATTTGCGTGGAATTATTTTTGATGGTGTTCTCGAGAATCGTGAACATCGGTTTGTATTTCGAGTTTTGACGTGTACTTAGTGTTTTGATGCTCAAGGATTGAGGGACGCATGTCCATGCGTCCCAACAAGCAACTTACCCGCGAATCTCGAGTCCTGCTTCCTTCATGGCATTCATGACGTTCTGCATTGCGCCGTCCACCTCAGTATCGGTTAACGTCCGACCTGGGGCGCGAAACTCGAGCCTGATGGCGACGCTGCGATGACCTTCTGGGATTTTGCCGCCCGCGAAGACATCAAACGGTTGAACACTCTCGAGGAATAACCCTGCGGCTTTTTTGGTCAGTTTCTCGAGGTCGCTGTACGGGGTGGTATTCGGGGCGACGATTGCCAGGTCGCGCAGGGCACTGGGCAGACGGCTTGGGTCTGTGAAATTCCAAGCTCGAGTTGGAAGTGGCAAGCGCAATTCGGCAACCAAAGTGTTGTTGGGCAACTCGAGGTTGGCGGCAACTTGCGGGTGCAGAGCGCCGATCATGCCAACACCAATACCATTCCAGAAAATTTCGCCAGCGATGCCTGGATGTAAGAACTCTGGGGCGGACTGGTGTTGTTGCACTTCACACAAATCCCCCAGACGATGCGCGG
>JANLWR010000174.1:0-4042 GCA_031364625.1 Deinococcales bacterium
AACGGGTTGCCGATGGCGTAAACGCTGACCCCAATCTCTGGGAGTTCGGTTGCCCACTCGAGGATGCTGGTTGGCGCATCGGTTTTCAGAACGGCAATATCGGTCAGGGTATCGCTGCCAATCACTGTCGCTTTTTTGGCGCTCAGATTCGGTTTTTCGAGCGTGCGGTTGGAATCCTCGAGCATCACATCCCGTGCGCCTGCAATCACGTGGGCGCTGGTGACAAAGTAACCGCCACCAACATGAAACGCCGTACCAACCCCTCGAGCCTCCAAGTCGTCTAGGCGTGCCAGATCGGTTCTGACGGTCATGACGGCGGGTTTGGCACGCTGATAGATTTGATTGGCAGTCAGGGCACTCGAGGTTGGTGTTTGGCTTTGAGGTGCTTGTTTTGAATTTCCGAAAATCAGGTACAAGCTGCCAATGCCCAGCAAAAGGGCGAGCATGGCAACTGACCACAGGGCTTTCATTGATTGTTCCGCAATTCGCTTAACGCCGCCGAATCTTTGGGATCAATCCGGTACAAGAGTGCCAGGTAATAACTGACCCACGCGCCGAAGTACCACAATCCCAATTGCTGCGCGTAGAGTTCGCTGCTTGGGGCTGGGACTTGAATCACTTCATCGACCCGTGACTCGAGGACTTCTTGCATGAAACTCAGGGCATCGTCACTGCCGCCGAGCAGCAATGCCACCAACGAATCGCCAGATTCATGACGGGCTTCAAAACCACTGGCGATAATGGTTAAGGAGTTATGTTCAATCGGAATGCTCATGGATTTCCCAAGGCGCGAGAGCAAGACTTGCCAAGCCCAAATCTGGCTTTGGAATTTTGTGCCAGCCAGCAAAATGGGGGTGCGCGTCCAGAGTTTCCAAGCCAGCTCTTTGGCGGGATTGCTGTCCGAAGGAATCAGTGGTTTGCATCGATCTCGCAATTCCTCGAGCACAACCTCGGCAGCTTGGGCACTGCTGGCACGACCACAGGCGAAACTCAGCGCCTGCAAGTACGTGTAACTCGAGAAGGGCGAAATTGGAATCAAATGCTCGAGGTTTTCAAATTCATTGGTGAATTTTAGCGTTAGACCTTTTTCGTCTCGGGTGGCACGTGCCTCTTTTGTGCCGATGCCCATGCGGTGAAGGTTCGCGCCGACCGCTTCGGCAATCAACATACCGGCGTCGGCTTCGCCGTAGTCAAGCCCGCCGAGCAGCACAAATTGTGTGCCACCACCCGCCACAATCGAGGCGTCAATCCAGTCTCGAGCGACCTCTGCCGCCCAAGCGCCCTCACCGAAGCCAATGACGCCGTACGGGGCTGGAAGTTCTTTTAAAGGTCCTGCATAAGACCTTGGCAAACCCTCGAGGGTTTGGGCGAGGTGGGCGGTATCGAGGTCGTAGGGTTCGCTAGAGTCAAGCACGATTCTAGTTTATACAATTTGCAGGTGACAATAAAAAATCAAGGCTCGAGAATCGCCGTGAACCCAGCAATTTACCAGCTCAAACCGTGCTTTCAATCGTTGGATTCTTGAAATTCTCGAGTAAACCCAGCAATTGTGAGGGTCGAAACGGTTTGGTGATAAAATTCATGTTGTTACGCGCACCTTTGCGACGGTCTTTTAAGCCGCTTGGAGTGGTCAGCAAAATCAGTGGCACGCCCTTGGTTTTTTCGGCATGAAACAACTGCGCCGCCATGTCAAAACCGTCCATGTCGCCCATCATGATGTCAAAAATAATGGCAAAAGGCTTTTCTTCGCCCCAAGCCAGATTGATGCCCTCAACGCCACTGGCGGCGGTTTGCACACGGTATCCGGCTTGCGAAACCATCAACTCGAGCGATTCACGCACCGTGGGGTCATCGTCCACGATCAACACCAGTTTTGGGCTTTTCTCGAGCTTGGCGAATTCATTCATGCACTTTCAGGCTAACGCAAAAAAAACAAGAGGCTTGGTAAAAAGCCTCTTTGCAATTGTGGATTTTATCATGAACTCCAAATAATGCCAGAAATTGCAACTTTATGGCAAGTAAACCAATGGATTGATCGGCGTTCCGTAACGTTGGATTTCAAAATGCAAGTGCGGACCGGTGCAAATACCCGAGCAACCCTCGTAACCAATGATCTGTCCTCGAGCCACCACACTGCCGACGCCTAACCTGATGCGGCTCATGTGACCGTAAATATTAACCACGCCGTTACCAACCGCTACCCGAATGTTCAGACCAAAATAACCATAGCCCGCCTCGATAATGGTGCCAGAATGGGCTGCACGAATTGGAGCGCCGTACCCTGCGGCAATGTCCAAACCAGTGTGAAAGTTACTCGAGCCAATCCAAAAACCGCGCCGTCCGTAACCTGAAGTAATCGAACCTTGAAGTGGCCAGATGTAACCGCCGCCGTAACTGGGCGTCGGGTGATACTCGGGTTGCACTTTCGCCCGTTGAACCCGCGCTGGGGTGCTGATTTGTGCTCGAGCTTGAGTTCTGGCTTGAATCCTGGCTTGAGCCGCCTGTTCTGCCAGTTTGGCACGGGCTTCACGAATATGCTTTCTTGCCAGAATCTCGCGTTCTTTGGCGTACTCGAACGCCAGTTGCCTGCGAATCTCGAGTTCGGCGGCACGGCGTTGCTCGAGGCGTTTGAGGGCATTTTGTGGCGTGACGCCCGGCAACAAGATGCGATCACCTTCAGAGGCGTTCATCAGATAATCCAGGGTATTGACTTGGGTCATACTGACCGCGTCCACACCGTACTGATCGGCTAGCTCGAGCGGCAGTTGACCACGTTTGAGTACCAGCAAAACACCGCCGCCATTGGTCGGGATCAGCAATTTTTGTCCAACCCGAATCTGGTCGAGGCTGCGCAGGTCTGGGTTTGCGCCAATCAAATCCACAGCACTGACGCCAAAACGGTTATGGATCGTGCTGAACGCCTCGCCGCGACGAACCGTGTGACTGATGACGCCTGGCGGAAATTTAGAAACTTGGCTGACTTTGCCAGATTCCTCGAGAATCGGAACTTTGATTAAAAAACCTGGACGCAATCGGTCTTTGGTCATGGCATTCTCGAGCTTGATGGCTCTGGAAGTCACATCAAAACGATTGGCAATGCTCGAAAGTGTGTCACCGAATCGAACTTTGGTGTAAATGACCGCTTTGCTTAAACCCGGTCGCTCGAGCGTCACGGTTTTGCTGGCTTGAGCAGGCACGAGCGCCCAAAGGTAATTCTCGAGTTTGAATCCTGTTTGGGGTTGAAAACCACCCGCGTGCGCGAATGAAAAACCTGTTGTGACCAGCGCAAGAACGGCTTTGCAAATCGCCTTCATTTGATTCCTTGGGGCATGTGTGTTTCCTTTCGAGTTGAAACATCCATTCGTAATATTTGAATCTTCAAAACTTTCTCGAGCGAACCTATCATCAAATTCAAACAATTACTAGCCTGCCGCAAGGGTAGACAAAAATTCTTTGTTCGATTTAGAGCGTCCAAGACGTTGCAACAACATTTCCATCGCCTCGGCGGGGTCCATATCCGAAATGACTTTTCTGAGTAACCACATTTTATGCAGGGTCTCATCGCCCAACAAGAGTTCCTCGCGGCGCGTACCCGATTTCAAAATATCGATGGCAGGGAAAATACGACGTTCCTCGAGCCGCCTCGAGAGGTGCAATTCCATGTTGCCTGTTCCCTTGAACTCCTCGAAGATCACATCATCCATCCTCGAGCCTGTTTCGACCAGGGCTGTTGCCAAAATGGTCAGCGACCCACCGCCGCGAATGTTGCGGGCTGCGCCGAGAAAGCGTTTGGGCCAGTACAGCGCATTGCTGTCCAAACCACCCGAAAGCGTGCGTCCGGTGGCAGGCGTCACCAAGTTGTTGGCTCGCGCCAAACGCGTGATGCTGTCCAGCAGAATCACCACGTGTCCACCCTCTTCGACGATACGCCGCGCCCGTTCATGGGCGAATTCGGCAACCCGCACATGGTTGGCTGGCGGTTCGTCAAAGGTGGAAGCGATCACTTCCGCACCAGTCACGCTCTCACGGAAATCGGTAACTT
>JANLWR010000184.1:0-8434 GCA_031364625.1 Deinococcales bacterium
ATGAAATTCACAAGCCTTGCGGTTCTGGCAGTTGCGGCACTTCTGTCGAGTTGTACATCCCGGGAAAAAAAATTTCTTCCGACAGCAGATTACGTTGCCATTATTAATCCAGGCGTGGGATTTTTTGTTGAAACCACGGCGACTGGCAATAGAATCGTATTAATTTCCCCAAGCATTCAATTTCAAGCCATTGGTGGTGCAATTGGTGGGGTTGTTACTGACTATTCAGTACGATACTTAGATCAATCCAACAACCCAATACAAGACAACGGTCAGACCATCACTGGTTTTACTGAAGGTCTAGGCATTAGCGTCCAACCAGGTCGAAGCTGTGATGCAGGTGTTGGATACCAGTGTCCACTTCTTGGCAGCAAAAATCTTTTGTTTGTTCCAGGTCCAAAAACAGACGGCAATCCACACCGCTTGATCACAGGCGAAGTTGCCGTTGCCTATTTGACAGAACGCTCTCGAGCAGGGGGCGATCCAACGGGCTGGAAAGCCGAGATTACCTTCAGAATACAGGATGATAATGGTGCTACTCGGCAATTTACCAAAGTCATGAATGTTCAGTACCCACTGGAAAACACGAAATAAGGAGCACCATGAAGAGATTTGCCCTATTTGCCTTGATTACATTGGCAGCCTGCAATACGCCACCAGATGCCATAACAAAACCAACTGTGGAATTCACGGGGTTTGTTAATACTGTTACCAATGTGGTGATTGCAGCAAACAGCAATGCAGTTCCTGCTAATTTCGTTGCAAAAGTACGCTCGAGTGTCTCGAGCACTGCCGACCGTGTCACTGATGTGCAATGTTTCAACGGCACAACACCCGTAACTGCTGGCGTAAGTTATAAAACGTTGTGTGGTTATGCTGGTGTAACCAATGGTTCAGTCATCAAGGCTACAGCAACCAGTGCTGGTGGAACCAGCGAAATCAGTAAAACAGTAACTGTAGATTCAGTAGCACCTAAAGCATCTAGTATTGTTGTTGGGTCTACGACGCTAACAAACCCCGCTACAGGCGCATTAAGCGCTTTTGTACCAGCAAACTCGAGTGTCGATTTATCAATCACTTCAAGCGACCTTGATGTATTACAGACTTATATTAGGATTGGTTCAACAATTCTTGCTCAAGAAGATGGTTCGACTGCCTTTGCCACAATCAAAATAGGAACTACCCCCGTTGACGTTGTCTATGGCGTTATCGATAGGGCAGGAAACCTTTCGCAATACATCGTTACCGTGACGATCAGCAAGGTAGAGACCGATACAACACCACCTGTTGTGACCATCAATACTCCACTTCCTGATCCAGCCACCGGAAAAATTGTTTTAAGTGTTACCGCTAACGATTCGAGTGGTGTTGCTGATGTGACCTTGCTTGTTAACGGCACACCTATTTCTACAGACAGTGCCGCGCCATACACGTTCAGCATTGACACTACACTTTACGACAATGGTCCTGTTAATATCCAAGCTCGAGCAACCGACTCCGTGGGTAATGTTTCTGCAAATACTGATCCAATTCAGATCACAATTGCCAATGCTCGACTTCCCGAACTTTCGATTACTTCGCCAACAAACCAAGGTATTCTGACTGGCAATACTGGTGTTACGGTCAGTGTCGTCAAGCGTGGTACACCTTTTACATTTACCAGTCCTGTGACCGTCGAAGTTCTTGATTATCGTGGTACTCAAGTGGCTTTCAAAACCATTGCCACGCCGACAGGTTCAGGTCCAGTTACATTTGTACAATCGTCGAGCGATATTGACTTCAATAGTTTCCCAATTGATGCTTATATCATCCGTGCTCGAGTTACCGTTGACATTGATCCTGCAGGTCCTTCCGACGGTGATGGTGAATTACATACTCAAATTAGCATTAGCAACAATAACACCAGCAATCAACCACCAGCACTTCAAATCTTGAGTCCTTTACGCCTAAATCAAGAGCAAACATCTGTTCCAGCCATGATTCAACGTAACGGGATTGTTGTCGCCGATTTAAGTGACAACTCTGGATTGGCTTCTGTTGAATTGCGAGTTACCTGCGATTCTGGTTGCGGCACACTTGGTCCGATCAATGCTCTTGAACAATATCAAGCTTTTAGTCCACCACCCTCACAAGCCCGTGTTTACCTTAAATATGATGCGGACGCAACACCGTATCTACCAGAGGGGAAGTATACGTTCCGCGTTGTGGCACAAGATGTACAAGGCAACCGTAACATTCAAGAGATTAAAGCCGAAATTAACCGATCAGGCGCAGATTCGCCATCAGCACCTCCGCTCGTAGAAACCGTAGTCAATGGTCCTCGAGCTACAATCTCTGAGTTCGTTGACTTATGCCATGGCAGCGCTACATATTCCATTAGCGGAGTACCTTCAAATGCTCGAGTTTATTTCTGGGCTACTGATCCGAACGGAAAAGTGGTACAAACAGGTGATGCTATTGGCAATACCACAGTAGGGCAAGCATTTCCATACGAAGGCAACTGGAGTTTCAACGCAATTATTCAAGAATTCAGTGGAAACCTAACTGTTGTTGGTACTGGTAAGTCTGTTAGTGTGAATAAGATCAAACCAATCGATCCTTGTAATTAAAGAAATCTTTTACCTTCCAAGTCCCTCGAGATTCCAAACCTCGAGGGACTTTTTTTCGCCCCTCGAGTTAGACTGTTCCCCATGAACATCCTTGCGATTTTTGCTCACCCCGATGACGAGATGGGTTGCGCTGGCACTCTGGCAAAGCACACGGCTCGAGGCGACACGGTGAAGCTGGTCTGGACGACCTACGGCGAACTGGCGTCGCAGTTTGGTGATGCGCCCCACGAGGAAGTGCGCCAGGTGCGGGAAAATCATGGGCGTGAAGTGGCGAGCATGATCGGCTCGAGTTACCAGTTTTTTGACATGGGCGACACGCGCATGACGGGTTCTCGAGCGGAGGCGCTTGAACTGGCGCGGTTGTACTGCGAGTTCAAACCCGATGCGATCATCACTTGGGATGATTTCAACCGCCACCCTGACCACAGGGCGACGGCGAAAATTGCTTTTGATGCGATCACTTTGGCAAGAATTCCGAAGGTGGTGCGTGAGGATGGTTTTGGGAGTCTCGAGGCGCACCGTAAGAGCGTATCGTTTTACCAGTACCATGCGAGTGAATCTCCGCGCCCCGTGGTGCATGTGGACATTACGGACACGCTCGAGCTTGCCGCCAAAGTCCAGGCGTATTATGCGGCGTTTTACAAATGGGAGTGGACACCCGATGATTTCAGGGCTTCTCGAGCCAGTTTGGGGCGCAGTGCGGGCGTGAAATTCGCCGAAAAATTTACAGTGCAACGTTCTCAGCATCCGCCGCTCGAGTTTTTGGTCTGAATTTGGGCTGTGTCGTCCTTGACACTGAGGGCTTTGCTGGCTAGAATCTCTAAGCTACCGTAAAGGTGGTTTGTCTGGTGGGTGTAGCTCAGTCGGTTAGAGCGCTGCTCTGTGGAAGCGGAGGTCGAGGGTTCGAACCCCTTCATCCACCCCAGTTTTTAGTTGGAAGGTTTTTGTTAGTACTGTGTTGTTGTGCGCGAGGATGGCGGAATGGTAGACGCGCCAGGCTTAGGACCTGGTGGGCAACCGTGAGGGTTCAAGTCCCTTTCCTCGCACCAAATGTTTGAAGTCCCAACGTTGGATTTGAATGCGTAACCGACTGGCTGGGCAGATGCCTGGCTTGTTTTTTTGAAAAAAATCAGAGTTTAAAAGTATAGGAGTACGAAAATGGCGGAATTGCTCGAGCGTAACGGTAACAAGGTGAAGTTTAAGGTCGTCGTGCCAGCCAAGGAAGTTTCTGACGCTTACACTGGCGTGTTTAACGCGTTGTCGCGTCAGGTGAAAATTCCTGGGTTTCGTCCTGGCAAAGCACCAAAAGGCGTGATCGAAAAGCGGGTGGGCGAAGATTTTGTCAAGAACGAAGTCGGGCAAGAATTGGTCAAACGCACCTACGGCAACGCCGTGAGCGAATTAAAACTTGCGCCGGTCAGCGCCAACGTCACCATGGGCGAGATTGCCGAGAACACCGAGTTTGAATTTACGGTGGACGCCGAAAATTATCCTGATGTTACCCTGCCAAACTGGGAGGGCTTCACACTCGAGGCGGCAGCGCCAACCATCGGTGACGAAGACGTGACCAATGCCATCGAGGAAGTCCGTCAATCTCGAGCCGATTACGAGAACGTGGACCGGGCGATTGAAGCCAGCGATTTGGCAAACGTCGAGATTCTCGAGGGTGAGGATGCCGGCAAGACCTATCCTGTGTACCTCGAGCGTGCCGAGGAAGGCGTTCGGACGGCTTTGATCGGCAAGATTGCGGGCGATGAGGCGGACGTGCAACTTGGCGGCGCTGAAGACGAAGATGAAGATTCGACCCTGAAAGTTCGGGTAAGTGAGGTCAAAGCCAAGAACGTTCCAGCACTCGATGAGGAGTTCATCAAAGGTTTGAACATTGAAGGCGTCGAAAATCACGAGCAACTGTTGGCTCGGGTCAAAGTTGATCTCGAGGCGCAGGCGGTGCAAAAAGGCGTGACAGACCGCAAAGACGAGTTCATCAAAAAACTCGGCGAGGGCGCAATCCTCGAGATTCCCGAAATCATGATCGAAAACCGTCGTGAGGCGCTCGAGGTTGATCTTGGACGCGACCTTCAAAACCAGGGCGTGACACTGGACGCTTACAAAAAGTACCTTGAGGTTGAAGGCAAGCTCGAGGAGTTCGAGAAGGACATCACGACCAACGCCACGACCCGAGTTCGCAACGATTTGGCGCTCGAGAAACTGACCGAGATTTTGGAAGTCAGCCTGACCGAAGACGAATGGAAAGCCGCTCTGGCGGGTTATGCGCAAGCCAACCGCGTCAGCGTGCCGCGCTTGTTAGAAGCTTTGGGTAAAGACGGTCTCGAGAATTACCGCACGGTGGTGACCCGCGATAAAGCTTTAGAGACCGCGATTGAACGGGTCAGCAAGTAATCAACTTTTAATCTTAAATCCCTCGAGCCTCTCGAGGGATTTTTTTATGGCTTGCAACGGTTCGCCTGGCGTGACATATTGAAGGCACACCAACCAGTTTCGGTATTCAGCGTCATGAAAAATCCTTCTCGAGATTCGGACACGAAAATTGTTCTGGAGGTTGGTATGAACAGCATCAAATTTGAGGATTTTGCAAACAACATTGCTACCTTGCTCGAGGAAACCTTTTTTAACCCACAAGGTTATTACCTGGATCGGCATTCGGGCGGGTTGATGGGAACGCTCGAAAAAATCACGGCGGCTCAGGCTTCAAGTTCTTTTAAACCAGGCATGACAACCATCGCTGGACATGTATTCCACACCGATTTTTACCTGAGCAAAGTGGTGGTGCAATCGCTGCGCGGTCAGGACGTTGGAAAACTTGATTGGGATCAAAGCTGGATTCTGAAAACCGTGACCGAACTCGAGTGGGAAGAATTAAAGCAGCATTTACGCGAAACCTGCCAGACCGTTCTGGAACTGGTGAAAGCTCGAGAAACCTGGGATGACCAACCCATTACCGATGCAATGGTCGGACTGGCGCACACGGCATACCATGTTGGCGCAATTCGGCAGATGACGTTGATGCTCTAATCCTCGAGGTGAATCACGCTTTTGATGACACCATCGCTGCGGGTTTCTTGAAGCGCAAAGGCTTGAGGTGCATTCTCGAGGCTGAAGTGATGCGTGGCGATGGCTTTGACATTCACGAGTTTTTTGGCGACCAAATCAATTGCCCTTGGGTAAACATGACCCATGCGGCGCGACATTTTGATGCTCAAGCCTTTGCGGCGAACATTGGAGGCGGTCAAGGTAAAACTGTCACCGTCGGGAATACCCACCAACACGACCTAGCCGCCAATTCGGGCAACGGTGCAGGCATCTTGCGGACCCGTTGGGGAATCGGTCGCCTCGAGCACGACATCCACACCGCGTTTCTTGGTTGGCTCGAGCAAACTGGCGGGAGTGCTGTGAACGCTGTCCGCACCAAGTTTTAACGCCAGTTCGCGGCGGTACTCGAATGGTTCAACGACATGAATGCTGCCAGCGCCGACAAGTCTGGCAACTTGCAAGATCAGCAAACCTATCGCGCCGCCACCGACCACGGCAACGCTCGAGCCAAGTTTGATTTTTGCCAGGTCAATCGCATGAATGGCAATCCCCAGAGGCTCGAGCAGCGCGGCATCGGCGGCATCGAAGCCTTCTGGAACTTTAAATAAGCTGCTCGGTTTGGCGTAAAAAAACTCGCGCATCGCGCCGTGAATTGGCGCTGAACCCGCGAACTTGACGTTTGGGCAGAGGTTGGTGTGCCCAGCCTCGCACCATTCGCAGTGCCCGCAAGGTTCGGCTGGGTCAACGGCGACCAGCGTACCTTTGGGAAAACCGAATTCCGCGCCGCGATCATCGTCAACAATTGCCGAAAATTCATGACCCAAAATTGCAGGTTGATGCACGATACTCGAGCCAATCGAACCCTCTTTGTAATAATGCAAATCCGAACCGCAGACCGTGACCGCCTGCACCCGAAGCCGCAATTTATCGCTCGAGTTTGCGTCAGCGTCGGTAAATTCGCCAAGCCTGAAGGTGCTGGCGGCGTCCAAAAAAAGGGCTTTCATGTTTGACTCCAAGCAAAAGTGATGGTCACTCGAGCATGATACGACGTTCGCAAGAACCTATTGGTTCGGGGTTTCAAACCACTTATTGATGCCAACCGCCAGCACTGCGCCCAACATTGGTGCAAGCCAGTACAACCAGTGTGCAGTCCAGATGCCGCTTGCCAGGGCTGGACCGAGACTGCGGGCTGGATTCATGCTCGCACCCGTGATTGGACCGCCCATCATGGCTTCCAAACCGACCACAGCGCCGACCAACGCCCCAGCCCCAACACCGCTAACGCGCAGGGCAGTCAGCATCAGCCAGAACGTCAGGATTAGCTCGAGCATAAAAGCTTGCTCGAGGCTGCCACGTGGGATGGTTGCGCCGAGGTTTCCTTCCAAGCCGAAAATAACGCGCAGGACAAAAGCCGCCAGTGTTGCGCCAAGCAACTGGGCAACAACGTAAGCAGGCACATCACTAGCCCTAAAACGCCCTGAAAGCCACATGGTTAACGTTGCCACAGGATTGATGTGCGCCCCAGAGATGGGCGCAAGCACCGTGACAATACTGGCAACCGCCAGACCAAACACGATGGCAACACCCGCATGACCCAAAACACCCGTTTGGGCTTGCACCACCGCCGCGCCAGGACCAAAGAACACCAGGGCAAACGTTCCCAAAAATTCTGCACCCAACGCTCGAGCATTCACGCGGTTTTGAGGACGGGTGTGCGTCCAGCTTTCAAATCCAGAATCAGTTGCTCGAGAATCGGTTTTTCCAGGTCGCGCACCTCACGAAACGCCTTGGCTTCGTCGGGTTGACCGGCAGGGTCTGGAAAGCTGTGATGCAGGCGCAACGTTTGCGCGGGGTAGACGGGGCAGTTTTCGGCGGCATTGTCGCAAACCGTTAAGACCACATCAAAATTCCAGGGGTCGGGCAGGTCAAACAGTGTTTTGCTGGTATGACCTGACAGGTCAATCCCGACCTCGAGCATCGCGGCAATGGCGTTTGGGTTGACTTGGGTGGCTCGAGTGCCAGCGCTAAAAACCTCGAGATTGAGGTTATGAAGCTTGGCGAAGTACCGCGCCCAGCCCTCCCCCATTTGCGAACGGGCGCTGTTGGCGGTGCAAAGAATTAAAAGCCGCATTCTGACTCCTTTAACAAACCAGTTTGATGTATTTCTAAAGCGCGACAATCGGGAACATGGGAAAGATCGCATGGTTCTGCCAGTGCTTCCTGCACCATTGCGCCCAAATACATTAAAGATTTAGGCTCGAGCGAATAGACGCTCCAACGTCCATCTTGAAGCAACGAAACAAACCCAGCCTCGCGCAGAACACCCAAATGATACGAAACTTTGGATTGAGAAACGTTCAGCGCCACCTCGAGTTCGCAAACGCACAAGTCTCTGGTGTGCAGCATTCGCACGATTTCAAACCGAATTTCGTGCGCCAAGGCTTTGAGTGATTCAAGGGCATCCACGGCTAAATCATATCAAATAAATTTGATGTTTATGTCAGCTCAGGTGTCAGCAACTTTTCAACAATCACCACATCGCGCCAAACACCATCAAGCATGGCGTGACGCTGATAAATACCAACTTCCCTAAAACCTGTTTTGGCGCACAACGCGAGCGACGCCGTGTTCTCAAGAAAGATTCTCGAGAGTAATTTCCAAATCCCAACCGCTTCACACGCCTTAAAAAACTCGAGCATCAACGCGAGTCCAATACCGCGACCATGAGCGCCGCTGGAAACGTAAACGCTGTACTCGGCAATGCCAGCGTACCA
>JANLWR010000197.1:0-1767 GCA_031364625.1 Deinococcales bacterium
GCTCAAAATGCCGACGGCACAAAATTTCCGATCAGGGTCACACCAGATCAGATCGTGCCCGATGACCTGTTGGCGCTCAGTTTGGGGCGTGATGTGATTCTCGAGACGGCACTGCGTTCACTCGAGGATGTTGGGAATTAAGGTGTCAAATTGCGTTGCGAAAGCTTTTCTTGTGCTGTTTCGACAACTCGTTCCCAAGGATCATCAAGTAATGAAACAAGAATTTCGTTAGGTACTTTCGCATTGTAAGCAACCCTTAAACGCACACCTGCATCGGTATCTCGAGAGAGTTTTTCAAGGACATGCGCTGGCGTTTTTCTTTTGTCAGCGATGACTGAACGTACTCGAGGATCGGTTGATTCTGAAAGCAATTCGATGATTTCGTTCGGGATGGATTTATTGTGCGCCACCCATTCTTGAAATTCAGGATGTTTTTTGATCACCTCGAGCCAGACTTGAATATCGGCGGCTTCATGGGCGGCTCGCAGATACTCAGCCTTGATTTCACTGCTTCGCAATCGCACAAATTCTTGGGCAGAAGTAATCATCAAGCCTCTTTCAAGTCGTCAAATCAAAATCCCGCTCACCCAGCGCCACGCGTTCAGGTTTTACCACTGCCGCACCCTCGAGATCGGGCAGCAACTTTCCTGGGTTCATGATGCCGTTCGGGTCAAAGGCGTGCTTGATGCGCCAGTACGCCTCCAGGGTGGCTCGAGGGGTGGCTTCGGACATGAAGCCGCGTTTCATCAAACCAATGCCGTGTTCGCCACTCAAGACGCCGCCGTGCCTCAAGGCAACTCGAGCGATTTCGTGCGCGAATTCGTCCACCTCTTCGATGTTGTCGGTGGTGCGGTTAAACAAAATATTCGGGTGCAAATTGCCGTCGCCCGCATGACCAAAAATCGCAAACGGAAACGGGTATCGTTTGGCAATTTCCTGCATTTCGCGCATCGCAGGCTCGAGCGTGCTGCGCGGCACAACAATGTCTTCGTTAAAACGGTTTGGGCGAATGTTCCCGAGCGCAGGGGAGACGCTGCGCCGCGCCTTCCAGAGTTGTGCCGCCTCGAGTGCATCGGCGGCCAGTTTGGTCTGGGTCGCGCCAGCCTCACGGAATGCGTCAGCGGCACTTTCAATCTCGAGGTTTACAACGCCTGCATCTTCACCGTCGCAATCGCAGACCAGAATCGCTTCGGCGTCAATGGGCAAACCCAAATGTAAAAATTGTTCGACTGCCTTAATGCTGTTCTGATCCATCAACTCTAGCTTCGCGGGCGTCAAACCCCTGGCGGTAATCAGTGCCACCGCGCGACCCGCCTGCCCAAGGTCAGAGAACACCGCAAACGCCGTGCGCGTAAATTTCGGGATTGGCTCGAGTTTTAAAAGCGCTTCGGTGACAAACGCCAGTGTGCCCTCAGAGCCGATAATCACGCCAGGAACGTCCAAACCCTCGCGGTTCATGCGCCTGATCTCACCGTCCGCCGTGACAAACTCGAGTTCAAGCACATAATCGCCCGTCACGCCTTTTTTCAGGCATTGCGGACCCCCAGCGTTCTCGGCAATGTTGCCGCCAATCGTACTTTGACGGCTCGAGGCTGGGTCGGGCGGATAGTACAAACCAAAACGTTTGGCTTTGGCGCTGATCGCATCCGTAATCACGCCAGGTTGCACCGTCGCCGTCCGTGCCAGTTCATCCACCTCGAGTTTGGTCATTTTGTTCGTGGCAATCATGATGCACGCGCCAACAGGCACAGCCCCGCCAGACAGACC
>JANLWR010000205.1:0-2153 GCA_031364625.1 Deinococcales bacterium
GCCTTTTGCTCCAGGAGCATTCGGCGCACATCCGCGTGGTTGATGATTGCAGTTTGAGGCTCGAGCGGATTTTTGTTGTTGCGTCCTTGAAGGCGTGTACGGGCGTACTCGAGGCTGTACTCGTAACCTGCCAGCGCCAGCATCACCGCGCCCATGCCGACGCCGATGCGGGCTTCGTTCATCATCTGAAACATGTACGCCAGCCCTTGATTGGCAACTCCGATCAAAAAACCGTGGCAATCGCCGCGTTCGCCAAAACTGAGCACCGTGCTGGTTGTACCGCGATAACCCATTTTGTGTAGCAATCCAGCCAAATGAACATCGTTGTGCTCGAGTTTGCCGTTTTGATGTCGGTATCTTGGCACGATAAAAAGCGATATGCCTTTCACGCCAGCAGGTGCACCCGTTACTCGAGCCAGCACAAAATGCACGATGTTTTCGGAGAGTTCGTGCTCGCCAGCCGAAATCCACATTTTGCTGCCAACAATTCGGTAAGTGCCGTCAACTTGAGGTTCGGCTCTGGTCAGAATGTCGGCGAGGCTCGAGCCAGCCTGAGGCTCTGAAAGTGTCATCGTGCCAAACCACTTGCCCTCGAGCATGTTGCCCAAGAACTCGGTTTTTTGCGCGTCCGATCCAAAACTGCTTAACAAATTTCCAGCCGCTATCGTTAAAAAAGGATATGCCGCCGTGGCTGGATTTGCCGCCAAAAAAATACACTGACACGCCAAGGCAATCACGCTCGGCAGTTGCATTCCACCGTGTTCAAAGTCGCTGTGTGCCGCGAAAAAACCGGCATCACGAAACTTCTCGAGCGCGATTTTGACCTCATCGATCAAGACCACTTTGCCGTCCACGACATGCGGCTCGAGAATGTCGGCTTTGCGGTTGTGGCTGGCAAAAAACTTGTCGGCAATTTCAAACGCCACATCCAGCGCCGCCTCAAAAGTCTCGAGGGAATGATCTGAAAATCGCTCTCGAGAAGTAACGGTTGTGACTTCAAGCAATTCGTACAACACAAAACGCAAATTCCGACGTATTTTTGACATGACGAATCCTACCGCAACGACCAACTCGAGGCTTTAATACCAGCTCGAGTATTTGCCGCCCAAATTTATTTATGCTATCTTTGACGCCGCGCTCAACAACCCGTACGGAGGGGTGCCAGAGCGGTTGAATGGGACGGTCTCGAAAACCGTTGTAGGTGCAAGCCTACCGTGAGTTCGAATCTCACCCCCTCCGCCAAAGAAGCTGCCTGCTGTTGCAGGCAGCTTTTGTTTTGCTGGAGAGTCGCAAAAACCCGTGCCAAAAAACTTGAAACAATTTTGTTACGCCAACTGTAACGCCGCCAACTTAAACTGAAACCAGCTCGAGAGGGTTCAAGATGAGGAATGTCTTAAGGTTTAGATATTGCCACGGGTACGTCAAGCAGGAACTTTAACCATCAAAATGTCTGCAATGCCAGTATGATTATCTTAAATTGCGGACCGCGCTTAGCGCACGGGAGGAAAAGTATGAAGCCAGCAGTCCACCACCGGGTAACACCACACCAAACGCTCCTGACCGCATTCACTCGAGGAGCAAGTGTCATTGCCCTTTGTGCTGCTGGGCTTTTTGGTCAGGCGACGGCGAAATCATTGCCCGCCAACGCCAGTTTGAATTTGCACACAACGCAAAAACTCGAGTCAAACTTGGGTTCGGGTGCGTTATCGAGCGCCCGTATCAACCAGATTTTCCAAGACTTTCAAAAACCTGGTGCGCCGCTCGAGCAGGCGGCGTTGAGCTGGCCACCACAGTTTGCGATAGGTCAAACTTGGACGGTCAGTATTGTTGGGGTTGGGATGTGGAATTTACCGCTGACCGAAACCATTTCAGGTGATGCCACTGGCTTCACCACCGGTACGGACAAGCGCGAGGGTTGGTTTCGCTATTTTCCCAAAACCGCCACCGACACCGAAGTTGTCGTCAATTACTTGCAGGGTGATAATGAAACGTACCTCTGCGGTTTTTTACCACGCGGCAACCCAGCCGGAAACACGCTTAATGGCGAGGCTTTTCGTGTCAAAAAGGGCAGCGACCAACCCGAAGACCTCAAAACCACTTGCAGCGCAACCCTGGGTGGCGGCTCGAGCCAGACCACAACACCCACAACACCC
>JANLWR010000328.1:0-9864 GCA_031364625.1 Deinococcales bacterium
CATCGCACCGAGGATGATGTTGTCACCGTGCAAGCGGTTCACCCCCGCGTGTGCAGGGACAACTGCCCTTGTCGCAACTTGTATGACCTTCTCAGCCGGTTCACCCCCGCGTGTGCAGGGACAACGATCACGCCTCTTCAAACCGCGTGCTGCTCGAGGCGGTTCACCCCCGCGTGTGCAGGGACAACAGATGACGCAGACGCAAATAATAACCCAAAACATCCTTTATGTCTCGGGTCACAATTTACTCGAGTTCAATAATTTTAGATTCGGTTGTCAAGGAACTCTGGGTACTCTCGGCAACTCCCATCATATGCCTTAACATGCGTTCTTCTCGAGCTTTCCTTTCTTCCATGTAATGCTCCCACGCCGCATTTTTGACTGCCACAAGGGTTAAACCTTCAATCTCGAGCAAACTGCGTTTGCTGTTGCCGTGCATTCGGATTTGAAAACCTTGTTCGTTGTTGGTTCGGTACACTTGAATGCAGTGTCCTTTCTTGCTTTTTTCGGTTACTTTTTTCCAGAGTAAATCGCGTACCAATGCGCTGACTGTGCCAACGAAAACACCTGCTGCAATCTCGAGCAACCAGCGTGTGAGTTCGCCGCGTAGTCCGACGGGTACTTTCTCGAGGACAATGACGGTCATTCTGAATCGTCCTCTGGTTCGGGTGTTGGTTCTTCGAGGTCGCCGTAGTTTGTGCCGCCGCTGACTTCGCCGTTGATGTCCCAGATTGCGCCTGGTTTGGCGGCATCGTCGCTAAATTCGTCTTCCTCCAGTCCTTCAAAGAGGGCGTGTAAATCTTTGACCACCCGTTCGAGAAGCTTGTTGCTGCGAATGGTTTCGCGCAGGGCTGTCCGGACTCGAGTTTCAATTTTTTCTTCACTCTCGGCAACCACATTAAACGCAACGGGTATCAGGTTTTCGGCTTTGTACAAATCGGCTGCGTCGTAAACGAAACTAAGTTGTTTACCAGTGTGAATAAAGCCTAATGCGGTGCTGTAACCGCTCGAGACAATCCCAGCGTGGCAAACACCGTACAAACTGGCGGCTCCGGCGGACAGGGCGCGGTTGATCGGGTCAGAATCTGCCCAGTTACCACGGTTGTAATTTCTGCCTTTCCATTCCACGCCTGTTTCTTGGCTGGCGTTGGCATAGGCTTCTCGGACACGCACGCCTTCAAAGCCGCGCAGTTGCTCGAGAGTTAAATTGGGATCAAGTTTTTCTTTAAACCGCATTCGGTACATGCGTTGCACAATCTCGAGGTGGGTGGCGGGGTTTGCCCAAAGTCTGGCTTGTTTGAGAAGGTTGCGACTCGAGCGGGTTTCACCTGTTCCACTGGCGTAAAAACGTTGGTGTTCTTCGCCAACCCAATGAACACTGCACCCGTTACTCGCCAGGGCTTTAATGGCGGCGTGGGTAATGCTCGTGCCAGGTCCGAGCATCAGCACACCAAGGCTGGCAGCAGGGACGCTCGAGAAGCCATCTTCGTTTAAGACGGCAATACTGTGCTGATCTTGTTCGACTTTGGAATGCTCGAGGTACAAGTAAGACAGTCCATCACGGAATTTTGGCAGTTCGGCGTAATTGATGGTGCTTTTTACAGGCGGCATTGTTCACCTCGTTCTGGCAAGGCTGAGTAAACCCAACCCAAAGGCTTTTCCATGACCCAAACCGGTTTGAACACAGGTTTGAAAAGTTTCGAGGTTGGTAATTCGCAAGTGTCCGTCAAATTCTGCAATGGCTAATGTCATTGGGGGGCTATTGTTGTCTTTTTTGATGCGCCAAGAATCGCTGTTTGAGACCATAAAATCCAGCAGTTCAAAACCGCTACGACTTGCTTGGCGTTTTAACCACGCGGTTTGATCCTCGAGTTCGTACAAGCCTTCGCGTTTACCAGTTTTGGGTTTACCTGATTTGCGAAGTTCACGTTCGGCTTGAGGAATGGATTTGGAAATGGTTGGGTTGGCATGAAGGCGAAAACGGTATTTGCGATCAAGCGCAAAATCATGCAAATCAAAGACTTTACTTTCGGAAGCTTGCGCCAAATAACCAGGCTCGAGTTGCCCCCAATCTGGTTTGGACTCGCTTTGCACGAGCAAAATCGTGTCCTCGAGTCGCCACAAGTAATTCTTTTCAGGCTCGAGGATGCGGGACAGGGTTTGGTGCATTTTGTAGGGGTTGGCGGTGTCGGGTCGGGCGAGACGGTTGCGGGGGTTTAGGGTGAGTTTACTGAGATACATCAGACTGCTCCTTTCCACCGAACTGGCTCGAGTGACTCACCCCAAGGATGCTGTTGGTATTGCACAAATCGATACCCAAATTGACGCGCCTCAAATGCTTCACTTGGGACATCGTTTCGGAGTTGACCTTCATCAGCTTCTATCACATATTCCAGATTTTCTTTTGGTATTGCGTGTCCATAACGTTTTTCTGATTGACGCTCGAGAAATTCGTATTTTGGAAGCCGATCTAACAAAGGTTCTTGGCTTAAGCCATCTTTGAGATAAACGGGTAGGCTAGGCACATAAGATTTACGTCCAAGAGCAAGAGGGTATCGAGGTTGCTTCAGTGCTTCCCAGGAACATTCCAGAAGCTCGTTTTGTTGCTCAGTTTCGGCTTGCAAGCCCACCAAAAATTGTGCATCAGCCAAAAAATAACGCCAAGATTGAACGGTATTGTCGCCCTTATCAACACGCCCAGTGTTAGATTTCAGAACGTTTTGTGCCGTTTGATAATCGTAGGCAAGAATTCCTTTACGATCTACTCGCACAAGCATTCGCATTTGAGAAAATTCAAGAACTATTTCTTGCTCAGTTCGTGGCAAACCCAATGCAGCACAAAGCAATCCGATCACACCACTTTTGCTAGGTTCTTTCAAAGTGTCACGTTCAATAAATCTTGAAGATGTACCCCAAGATTGCATTGGACCGCTACAGCGAAGAATAAGCGAGGTCATTTGATCCCTAGAAGCTTTCGCGCTTCCTCGAGCGCTTTTTCAATCGCGTCGTGCATTCCTGTGGCTCGAGCTTCAGTTTTGGTTTTCAAATGCTCAATTGGATCATCAAAGCGTGTCCAGTAGGCAACAAAACCCATATCACCGTAGTTTGCTTCCATCCAAGACCATTCTGCATCCAATTCTCGAATGGATGGCATAACATAGCCGTCTTCACTTTTTTTCACAGCGCGTTCAAACGCGTTAGCAAGGTTGATCGGCATGGCTTTGTCTTGAACACGCATTGCACCAAAATGCGGTGGATTGTACGCGGCATTTGAATGTTGTTTACCACTCGGCACACTCTTAAAGAATGCCAGTAAGAACGCCTCGAGTCCTGCCAGAACCAATTCTGGTTCTTGAAGTGTTTCGAGTAGTCCTTGTAGATCAAGCGCTGCATATCGGTAAAAACAGGCACTCGAGAGTTCTGTTGTACCAATCATATCCGCGCCTTGCACGTCGCTAGGTTTTAAGTCGTCTACAGCGGTGTAGTAATCGAATTCTCTTGACACCAAATGTGTGCTAATGGCATGGGAAACATGGAATGTTCCATCGACATTTTTTTCTGGCAAATCTGCAAGCATTCGTCCAAACAAAGCAAGGTCAACAGCTTTACTTCCATCAAGGGCTTTCTCGAATTTTTGCTTGGTTTCCTTACCCAATGCCTTAACTACAGCATCTTTGAACTTATCCTTATCCTCAAGCTTGCCTTTGTATTTGTCTTTCTTATCAGCACGCAATTTTTCACGCAAGGCTTTCACAGCGTCACCCGCTTTTTTTGCATCCTCCCAATTGCTGTTCAATTCTGCAACGATACTGTCTAAACGATCACGACCCAAGAAAATCAAATACTCGGATTTTAGCTCACGATTATTGAATGGGTTCGTTGAGGTGTCAGCTTTGTTCGTTTCAATATGAAAAGCGCCAATTAACACCAGTACAGCCTCTGCGACATAATCTGCATCCTCTGAATCGTAATTGAGCTTTTCCAAACGGGTTTTTAGTTCTTCGTGTAAGCGCTTAGAACGCACTGCCAATTTATCAGGCGTTAAAAGTTGATGTGCTTGCACAAAATCGCGCATGGCTCTTTTCCAGCTTTGACTAGAAACTCGAGCGCGTCTCACACCACCAAAAATGGATTCCTTATGACTGCCTGTGTCGTCACGGTTGAGTAAACTTGGTACGAAGCTTTGCAGGGCGTGAATTTCTAAAAGTTTCATTTTGTTTCCTCCTTGGTACTGCTGTCTGCACTATCGTTTTTATTGCTGCGATGTAGAGTACGGTAATAAGTGCGCCCCCATTGATCTCGCGTTTTATCACCCCAATAAGAAATGTCATTCAAAAGCGCAACCCAGTCCACCTCGAGCGAAGCTGCTTTTACCAGTTGTACCCATTGACGCAGTGGATACGGTAATTCTGAGCGTTCACAATCAAGTAGCGATAAAAAACGTTGCTCGAGACTTGAGGTTTTCGTTGGGTCAAAATCACTGCGGTTGAGTGTTAAATTCGCAGTCACCTCTGCAAAAGATTTTCCGGTTGTGGGGCTATCAAATGGGTCTGGATGACAGAGTGCATATAAACCAGCTACCAAGTAATACGCCTGTTCTCGTGGTGACTTAGGAGCTTCATTTTCAGCGAATACGCCGACTATCCTAATGGCTTGTGGTGGTGGTGTTAACAATGAATGCTGCAATATTTGTCGAAGATGCGCTCGACCAGCCCGTTCTTGTTTGCCCAAATAATCGATAAATGCCTGACTCACACTTTGACCTCCTTACCAAGGTTCTTGAATCGCTCGAGCAAGTGCAGTTTGTGCAACTCGAGATTGAGTTTTGATTCGGCTGCGAGAAATGCTTTAATCTCAAAACCGCGATACCCGAGGGCTTTTCGTGTTGTTTTCATTGCAGATTTCACAGTGAGCAGTATTTGATCGCTCCACCAGTCCAACGCTAATTCTGGGGCTTCACTCGAGCCAAGTTTGACAAGGAAAACTCGAAATGATCTCTCGAGGTTGCCCCAATACTCTCGAAGCAACGGCAAACTTTCCAGCAAATCACCAGCGGATTCTGTATCTGTTAGATTCATTGCCAAGATGTATCCTGAACTTCGGACAGCACTTCCAACATCATCAGAGCGCTGTGTTGCATCATTAATTTTCTGACGACGCGTTTCATCCTCAAGCAATCGCGTTGGTAGTGGGTATTGTTCTGCCCGCCAAGCATCTACCACGGGCTTACCTGGTCGTGCTACTTGTCCCAATAAAATAATTTGTAAAGCTTCATCTTGCTCTAGGTCTTTACGCATCTGCTCATCAAGTAGCAAAACCTGTGGGCGTAAATTTGCGTCTGGGGGAACAAGCGTATCAAAATCTTGCCAAAAAGCCTTTTCAAGTGAGAAACGAACAACAGAGGCTTCTGAATCTACTTTTTTAGGTGTGTTGTAAGCACACATTGGATCACGCCAAGACCCAACAGCTTGCCAACCCGAGGCGTAAAACACACGATCTACCATGTTTTCAATTGGTCGCAATTTAATTGCACGACTTTGCCATGTGAACAGTTTTGCGAACTCAAATTTATGCAATGCTCGAGCTTGCTTTGTTTTTAAAGACTGATAAGTTATTGCAGGTAACTCCCAAACAGCCTGATCTGAATCTTCTAATCCATCCGTGTATGGCACTAAGTTCCCGCAGAGTGTTTTGTGTAAGTTTACTCCCTGAACAAATACTTGCGCCCCTCGTGGCGATGGAGCATCAGTGAAATTCAATAATCCACCAGCAGAAATCCCACCACACAACGAGAATGCTTGGTGTGTTACCAACCATCGTGCAGCTTCAGCGATACCCAAACTTGGGGCGCGATCATCAACAGAGTGATCAAATAAAGCTTTGTTATTTCCGCTTGCGCGTTCCACAGCAAGTTTCGCAATACTAGTATCGTTTGGAAATTCAAGATCACCCACTTGATAAAATGGTGTTTCGCCAAAAAGATCAAATCGTCCGGCTGGAATGCTCTCAAGATATTTACTAATTGCTACAATATCAAACTGGTTTGCTTCCAACAAGGCTACAACTCGAGAAACGCCTATCGGTTTGAAAGTGCGATACAAGAAAGCCAGCAACAAACGATGTAGCGCTGCCACCACCAACGGGCTGGCATCTTCGATACCGCGCAATTCATGAGCGCGTTTTAGTGTCTCGAGAATCCCGAGAGTTTCAGGTTGACCGTGTAGATTTCGCACGGGTATCCAAGGGTCGTGCAGAACATTAAAATTTGGCAAAACCGCCTCCTTAAAACTTTGACTTTGAGAGTGGTTAATTTTTTTCTCGGATGTATTTGATGCCCATTAATGGATCAAGTTCGATGCTGAGTTTTGCGTTGACTTCGTAACGATTTCCCGTCAATGGCAATAAACGAGCATGTTTGAGCAATGCACTCTCCTTCCATCCTTCGGGTGCTTTCTGATATGCAAAGTGAAAATAGACGGTTTTGTTTGACAAGCTCACAGCGCGTCTCAACAACTTTTTTGCCATCTCGAGATTAGGTTTCTGTTTTAGGTTGATTTGGGTTTGAAAACTAGGCTCGAGAAAAAAATCTTGTCCACGACAATACAACGGGATTAGGGTAACGCTTGGATCACCCAATCGAGTTACGGCACGTAACCGCTGACTCACATCTGGATTATCGTCATCTTCAATAAGCTTTTCATCATTTTCTATAGAATCAAACAGCGATTTTGGTTCGGGTAACAATTGTGCTTTCGCCACGCTGCGTTCATTTTCTTTTTCTTCCTCAAGTTCTAACTGTACGTTTTCAAGTGCTTTCAGAAAATTTTCGTTGAAATCACCAGATAACAAAGCACTCGAGTAAACCTGCTCGAGCAACGATAGTTGCCCAGTTTCAAGGTTATCGTTTAGGTCTTCGGGAACGTATAAATGCGTGCGATTCCGCAGTACCGCCCAAGAGCGGAGCAAAACAGCCGACGCATATACCCAATCCCAGTAAAACGATGAAATATCAGGAATAGGCAGGTCAGGTTGCAAACCCGAAATGTACAACCGTGCAACGGAGTGAGCATTTGGTCGGGGGCGCTTGAAGCTAAGTAGGTCATTGTGTCGGTGAAGTCGTCCAGCACGCTGTAATAGCAAATCAATAGGGGCTAAATCCGAAACAAGAACATCAAAGTCCACGTCCAAGCTCTGCTCGATTACTTGGGTTGCAACAACAATAGCGTTCCGCAATTCATTGTGTTTTTCACCAATTAATTTCTTTAAGCGCTCTTCAATTTCAAGTCGTTGGTTCGCTGGAAATCTCGCATGAAGCAAAATATGTTTTGGGGGGTCAAACTCGACATCAAGCAAACGTTGAAGTTCTGTATACACATCCTGTGCGCGTTGGACGGTATTTACGACGCAACCTACTGCGCCGCCTTTGCGATATTCTTCAAACAAGAATTGAGCAAGTTGAATAGGATCAAGTGGTGCTTCACCTAACTCGAATTGCAACGAACGCGCCTCGAGAGCTTCTGTTTTTGTTCTATTTTCAAGAACTAGTGTTACTCGAGGATAGGGTACATTTGTGTCAATCTCGTCACTACCAAACGCCCGAATCAGTCGCGTTCGCACTTCGCTTGGCAAGGTTGCGGACAACAAAATTACGCTTGACCCAAGCGCACGTAACCAAGTCACCAATCTTTCAATCAGGCTGCTTGTGTACAATTCATAAGCATGAACCTCATCAAAAATAATTGTTCGGTTCGCCAAACCAAACAGACGCACAAAATGATGCCCTACATTCAAGACACCCAACAACGTTTGATCCACTGTTCCGACACCATGAGGTGAAAGAAGTGCCTGTTTTTTCGGGGTAAACCATTCACTTGCAACTACACTTTGTTGATCTCGGGTTTCCCAATCACCAACATCTAATTTGATGTCATTAAATTTTTCATCCAAGATTGCCGCACCGTGAACAAGTTGAACATCTGGTGGGTCTTGGAAACCAAGTTTCTCGAGGAATGTCCGAACACGGTCAAACATGGCATTACTGGTCGCTTGCGTTGGTAAGGCAATATACACGCCACGATGACCGACTTGATGTTGAAGCAAATGATGCCCAAATAGGGCTGCCTCGGTCTTGCCCTCACCCATAGGAGCTTCTGCCAACAGTAAAACTGGCATGGTGACACCTTCGAGTAAATCAATAATTTTTTTCTGAAGTTGCCGAGGTTCAAATGGAAACGCAGTATTGAAGGTCAGTCGTTCTGGTTTCTGTCCTCGCCATCCAATTTTGTCGAGAGCTATTTCAGCTTGTTTAATTGCCTCTTGAAAATACAGCGTTGGGTTATAGATGTCATGTGTCAAAATGTTAGTGATACGACCACGGTATTCAAAAAATTCTGAGTTAGAACCGAGCCAATCAGCCACACTGGTTAAACCAGCCAGACGCATGAAACCTTCTCCCGAAAGTACAGGTACAGTTGGTATCTGATGTTCTGTTGCGCCTGTAACTTTTAGAATTACCTCAAATAAATTTTCTCGAGATGTTGTCCATAAACCGCTTCCCATTTTTGATTTGGCTGAATTTACTTCCTTGCTTGAAGCACGGAATCCGTGATGCGCCCCAAGAGCTTCAGCAATTAACCTAGCCGTTTTCTTCGAAAATCCCTGTTTTTGTAACGCCAATTCTAGAAAAACTTGGCTCGCAACCGCATGGGGCGGGATACCAAACTCTACGTCTGAAGTAATCCAGGGAAAGCCAATTTGCTCAAGGTGTTCTCGAGCTATAGGTTGACCATCACGCTGCCATTGCAATTGAAAACCAGGAATACATTTTCCAATGTCATGCGTTCCAATCAATCCAGGAATCCAAGATAGAACTGCTTCTTCTGTAGTTTTAAATTCTTCTGCAAACAGTTTTCGGGTACTATCTGGTTCTCGTGTAAGCAACACGTAGGCACTGGCTGCAACATCCAACGAATGCCCAATTAGGGGATGCCAGTAACCTTTTTTGTGTCGATCTGATTTCGCCCACAATGCACTGGCTTGAGGAGAAAGGGTCATTCTTCCACCTCACGAATTTGTTCTCGAGCTTCAAAAAATAAAAACGATCGTTCTACCAAAATCTGATTGGCAAATTTTTGTAATATATCGCGGATTGCAGGCGGAAATTTAAATAACGCATTTCGGATTGCATCATCAAGGTCAGCATAGCGCTCCATTTTTACCTCTAAAAACCGATGCTCTTTTGAATTTTCTTTGCCTTGCGAGGTATAATGGCAACGAAGAGCACGTTTGTGTTCTGACAACCTGAGATTCCCGAATGCTTCGAGGCGAAGGAATCTCAGGTTTCCTCGTAAGTTGAGATTACAAGGAGATATTGAGTTTGTCAAATTTTTTCTTAAGTATCTATCTTTAGTAAAAAACTCAAATTCTTGTCTATAAAAATACCCCGCTTGTGCGGGGAAGAAAAAAAGTGCTTTCGTAAACGAAAGACAGATACGGTTCACCCCCACCAAAATCGGGGACAAACCTAGTATCTCACAAATCATGCTCACTTTTCACTTCCATACAATCGAATGACTTCTCGAGCATCTTCAAGCCAGCGCTCCCGAACTTGTGACGGACTCAAAATCTCGACGCTGGCAGACCATTGCCTCGCTCCTGCTGATTGCCGTGTTGGTCATGGCTATGTTCCGCTTGCGCAGCCGGCAGCCGCTGCTCTCCTTCTGCATCGCCTGGTTTTTCTTGGTCATGGCCCCGGCGCTCAGCATCACCAACGTGGGCGAAAACGTTTTCACCGAGCGTTATCTCTACATTCCGTCGCTTGGCTTCTGCATCGCCGGCGCTTGGGGTTGGCTGCATCTGCGCGAG
>JANLWR010000330.1:0-6184 GCA_031364625.1 Deinococcales bacterium
TGAAGAGTTCTTGCAAAACATCTGGGAGGGCTGTTAGGCTCGGGGTGGAAGGTTTGGTGGTTGGTTTCATTCGCGTGTACTAGCTAACCAGACTTTCCCTTAAATTGATGCCTATGGGACGCATAGCCATGCGTCCCTACAGCACCACGATTTTCTAAATTCGTGAGTGGCTATTTGATCTTGGTTCTTGCTCACAAACCTAAATTCAGTGTTTTTCGGATCATCTAAAGCTCCAATAGTTCGGAATGTTTTTGACATTTTGCCTTGGTGACGCATTTGGGTTTCGTAGGGGTGAACCTGCGACCATGCCCGTAGGTGCGTTTTATGGTCAAGAATGTGTTCACCCTCGTGGACGGCTCGAGTTTGGTCAAAAATCAAAATCTTTATGCAAGCTCGAGCTACTTTGCGCAGTAACTGACCGTACCCGTCCCTGGCGATGTTGGCAGTGCGGGTTCGGGGTAACGGAACTGATAACAGCCGTTTATTTTGATGTAAGACAGGCTCTGTTGCAAGTTGTTGTACGTGAACTGCAGACTCGTCCAACCGTCTGTTCCGATGCTCAGGTTAGTGATTTTGGCTTGCAGTGGACCACCGGGCGGGCGCAAGTGCATGGTCTGAGGCTGGAAGGCGTTGTCCACCGTACCGTGGAAGCAGCCGACCACATATGGGGCTGTTTCGGTCAGGTGATAATGGTATCCCAAACCATCGTGCTCATGACCATTGCAAGCATCGAGGTTTGTCGGCAATTTTTCGCCCGCGTCATGAAACTCGAGAATCTTGTACCCATCGAGCGCGTAACCGATCACGCCACCTGTTTTTGCACCGAGGGCATCCAGAAAACAGACCGGTCCGGCGTGATAGTGGTAATCGTCGCCGCGTCCAGAATGCCCGCCGCAGGAGTCGAGTTCACCGATCAATTTCGGGTCGTTTTTGGGGTTGTAAACTTCTTGGTTGCCACCCTGGCTGGGTTTGCTGGGATTAAAGATTGGCACGCCATTGAGCGCGATGGCAACCGCCCCGACACCACTGGTTTTGCTGGGCGTGGCGGCGGCAACTGGCACGAGCGGGATTTTCCAGGCGTTGCTGCCCGTGTATGGTTGCGGCAGCGGCACTTGTTGTTGCCAAGCGGTAATTCCAACCATCATTTGTTCTTTGGACAAGCCATTGGATTCGACCACCAGAAAACCGTTTTCGCAGTGGCTCGAGGCTAGATTTCCGGCGGCGACGAACTTGGCAGTATGGTCTTGGCAGAGCGTCTCGGTGGTGGGCTGAGCGATTTGCGCCGAAGTGCCGAAACACGAGACCAAACCCGCAATGCCGATTGGCACGATGGCGATGGCAAACAACAAAATCTTTTTCATCAATTTCTCCTTGGGTACTCGAGAGCACTTCAATTCCGAATAATTTGGCGGCTCGAGCTTGTTGCGCTGAGGGTGTGAACGTCAAGACAACTCGAGTCTCGAGCCGTCAGATTTACGGCGCGATAACTCCCATGCGAACCAGCACCGTGTTGTCGGCGAACAAGTCCGAACCCCAGATGAATTTCGCGGCAGCATTCCAGTTGATCTCGAGATACCCGTCTTTTGGTCCAACTTCGGCTGCCGTAAACACCGAGGCGTTGCTCCAGGCGGTGTCGTTAAAATCGGCTTTCTTCCAGTTTTCAGGCTCGAGCAGCGCCGTAAAAGCGCACGGGGGGTTTCCTGCACTTGGGTTGGTTTCTTTGGCGCAAACTGGGTTAAGCGGAGCTTTGTGAACCACCAAGACCTTGGCGTTTTGGTTGGTGACGGCAATGATTTTTCCAGTGGCGACATCTGTAAACTGCGCAACAAATCCGCCGTCGCCCATTTGTTGCCTGGCTGTTCCGATGTATTCGAGTCCTGTATCGTTTTGTTTGTAATCTTTGACCACGAAATTGAGCTGCAACGGATAACTGGCTTGAAACGTGAAACTCTCCGAGTTGAAAGAACGTTCGGTGGTGATTGGCACGGAATCTTCTTTTAAAAGCGTTTCATTGTTGTACAGCGCAAACCAGTTGTCCGCCCAGACTTCGGCTTTGATGGTGATAAAAGCATTGGGATTGCTTGCAATACTTGATGTGGCGAGCGAACAGGCGGCAACCAGCGTCAACAGCGCCAGCGAAATGGCGACTTGAAACAGTCTTAATTTCATACGAGCCTCCTTGCCCAGACTCAAGTTTTAGATCAGAACCCTCGAGTCATTGCTTGTTTTTGCTGCTCGAGCTTTCGTTTGGTTGAGGTTGCGACCAGCAAAAACTGCGACTCTTTATTCCTGGTTTTCCGTTCAAAATCTTGTTCGAGAAACTCATGGTCTGGCGTAACCCACCCTCATGCTCGAGGTTGCCAGGGTTGTGGTGGCGGTGAGTAAATCGTCCATCGTGATCTCGGACTTGGGTTTCGAGAAAACTGGTGCTGCGGACAGCGCGTAAACCGTCAGGATGTACTCTTTTCTGCCAGGTCCTTTGGAACACGGCGGCGTGTAGGCGGTATTGTGGTTGACGGTATTGATGCCCCAACTTCCGAGCGTGCCGCCTTGCTCGAGGTGATCGGTGCTGGCGGACAGGTCGTAAACCACCATGTAGACGTGCTTTGCTTCGTTATTGGGTGGAAAATGGTGCATGGTGAGGGCAAAACTTTTTGTTCCCTCGGGCGCGTTTTTCCACTCGAGCGCGGGAGACACGCCAGCGCCGTCACAGGTGAATTGCGCCCCCATCAAGCCGCCGTCCAAAAATGCGGGGCTGCTCAGGGTCAAACTCGAGGTCGTCGGATTTGAGGGCGTCGAGGTCGTTTGGGCATAACCCGAACAGCCCGCCAAACCCAGCAGGCAAAGCGCAGCACCAGCCCGTAAATACCAGTTTTTCAATTGATCCTCCTTTAAAACTCGAGGGCAGGGTCAAACTGGTTTTGAAGACACCCGAAATCCTGCTCGAGCCAAAGTATTCTGGCGAGAGGTTATGAACGGGTTAGAAGTTTCCTAACCCGTTCATAACCAGTTCGGGGTAGAACTGGATGTGCGCTTATTGCTTGTCGAGGACGAAACAAACATTGCTCGCCCGATTTTACTGGCGCTTCGCGCTTTGGGTCACGAGGTGCGCCATGCCAGCGACCTGGGGACGGCTCGAGCCATGCTTTTAGACAGCGAACCAGATTTGCTGCTGCTCGACGTGCGATTGCCCGAAAGTGAAGACGGCGGTTTTATTTTGGCGCGGGAGGCTCGAGGGTCTGGTTACAAGGGTTTGATCTTATTTTTGACCGCCAGGGACACCTCACAAGACCGCGTTCTGGGTTTGGACGACGGCGGCGACGATTACGTGGTCAAACCCTTTGACCTGCCCGAGTTGATGGCTCGAGTTCGGGCATTGTTGCGGCGGGTCAGCGATGTCAAAACCAATCGCGTCAAGGCAGGGTCGCTCGAGTTGGATTGGGCGCAACGCACGGTGTTGTGGCAGAACAACCTGGTGGAGTTGAGCACCCGAGAGTTTGCGCTGTTGGAGCGTTTTGTGCGCACGCCTGGGCGTGTTTTTTCCTCCGAAGAATTGACCGACGCCATTTGGGGAATTGAAGCGAGCAGCGTCGGTGTGGTCAAGGTTTACGTGCATTACTTGCGCACTAAAATCGACTCGAGCATCATTAAAACCGTTGCTGGCGGCTACCGTTTTGGCTTGGAGTTGTCTTGACCCTGCGCGTCCGTTTGGCGTTGTTGATCGCGGCGGCAATCGCGGCGGCATTGCTGTTTCAAGGCGTTTTCAGTTACCTGAGTTTTAGGCAAGCCCTGTACGCCAGCCTCGATCACGACCTTGGGGCGTACCTCGGGCAGACCTTATCAGAGTTTGACCGACAACAACCGCCTCAACCAGAACTTGAACCCTCCTTAAGACCACAACCCGCACCCCCGCTCGACACTCTGGGCAGCGCTCGGGTGCTCGAAAATAGAATTGTCATTCGCACCTGGGCGCAATTTCCAAGCAACATCCCGTTGCCAAATGCCAGCCTTCTCGAGGCATCAACAGGCACGACGGTCAGCATCGGCGCGTGGCGGGTTCGTGGCGAACGATTGCCGCGCGGGCAGTACCTTCAAGCCGCAATTTCAGAGCAAACTGTCCTCGCCAGCCTCGCCAATTACCGTCAAAGCGTCGGCTTTACGGCACTGCTGGTTTCGGTCTTTGGCGCGTGGCTGGCATGGTGGTTGACCGGACCTGCTTTGAAGCCGTTGCGGCTGTTAACCCAGACCGCCAGACAAGTTGCCAACTCTGGCGACCTCAGTTTGCGCGTCACGACCACGCAGGGCGGCGAACTGGGCGACCTGAGCCAAACTTTTAACGAAATGCTCGAGCGTCTGACCGAATTTTTAACCAGGGAAACCCAATTCACCCGCAACGCCTCGCACGAACTTCGCACGCCGTTAACGGCTTTAAAATTGCAACTCAGCGCTTACCGTCAAGGCTTGACCACGCCCAGCGAAACGCTTCTAGTGGTCAGCGAGGAGGTTGAACGCATGACCCAACTGACCGAATCGTTGTTGACCTTGGCGAGAGAGGGACGCGCCGTGGCAGTCCATTTTGATTTGGCTGAACTGGCTTCCAAAATGGCGCTCGAGACTGGCGCAACTTACACTGGCTCGAACTGTTTACAAGTTTTTGCCGACCCGACCTTGCTGCGTCAGGCGCTGCAAAACTTGCTCGAGAATGCCGAAAAGTACGCACCAAAAAGCGTTGTGACCGTATCGCTGAATATTTTGCCCTACAACCAAAAACCACACGCCGTACTTGGTGTCAAAGATCAAGGTTTGGGGCTGCCCAAAGACAGCTTGGCTCGAGCCACCCAAGCCTTTTACCGCGCCCCTGGCGTGCGCGTGGCGGGCAGCGGGCTGGGTTTGAGCGTGGTGGAACAAATCGCCAAAGTTCACTTTGGGCATCTGGAACTCAAAAACAATCTTCCGCAAGGACTCGAGGTGAGTATCTGGTTGCCACTGGGTTCGGCATCGGTCAAGAATTCAAAGATCACAGTTTCTTGAAAACGCCAAAAGCACTTCAAATCACAGCTTTGTGAAAGAATGAACCATGCCGAACCTCGAGCAACTTTTGAACGTCGCCATCCAAGCCGCTCACACGGGTGGGAAACGCACGCTGGCGTACTTTAACGCGGGTGTCAACATCGAAACCAAAACCGACAACACGCCCGTGACCATTGCCGACCGCGAATCCGAAGCCACGATTCGCGCCATTATCAAGCAGCATTACCCAACTCACAGCATTCTGGGCGAAGAAGAGGGCGCAACCGAGGGCGACCCTGATTTTCGTTGGATCATCGACCCTCTGGACGGCACGAAAAGTTTTGTGCGCGGCGTCCCACTGTACGGCACGCTGGTTGGACTCGAGATTGAAGGGCAAGTCAAAGTGGGTGCGGTTTACATGCCCGCCTTAAACGAATTGATCTCGGCAGCCACAGGTTTGGGTTGTTACTGGAATGGACGCAAGGCGCAAGTTTCCAAAACTGACAAACTCGAGAATGCCACACTGCTGACCACCTCGAGCGAAAGTTGTCGAAAACGCGGTGGGGCTTACGACAAGCTGGCGGGAAAAATGCTGCTGAACAGGGGTTGGGGCGACTGCTATGGTTACATTTTGGTTGCCACGGGTCGCAGCGACGTGATGTTGGATGCTGGCATGAACCCTTGGGACTGTGCGCCAATCGTGCCGATTTTGAGCGAAGCGGGCGGAAATTTTACCGATTGGGATGGCAAACCCACCATTTACGGACCCGATGGCGTTGGTACAAACAACGTGTTGCACGATCAGGTGCTCGAGATTTTACAAGCGGGTTAACTCGAGCAGCCCAAACCGTTCGAGCAATCCATGTTGCGCCGCCGTATGCCCCTCGAGCGAGGCGTGCAACTTTTGAAACTGGGTTTTCAAGATTTCCCGACCTTCGAGCGCAATCTGTAGCTCGAGACTCGTTAAAGCCGAGGTGCGCCCCGAGTTCAGCAATTCGAGTGCCGAAGCTCGAGCGGCAGCGGAATCTGGTTCGAGGGCAAGTCGCAGCAAGATCAGGTTTGCCGAATCCTCGAGTTCCTGGCTTGCAGGTGCATTGTTGATGACCTCGAGCGCCAATTTTGGTTGCTCGAGTTGAATCAGGGTTTTGGCTTTAAGAATGGCTTGACGTGTGAC
>JANLWR010000261.1:0-4303 GCA_031364625.1 Deinococcales bacterium
CCCGATGGCGCGAGCGCACTGTGGGGCAGGGCCATGCCAATTTCTGGGAACGGCGGCGACACACTGCGACACTCCGTTATCGCTTGTGTCCAAGTTGCTTTAGGGCAGTACCAGCCAGCTCGAGCGAACATTACTGCATTAACGACGGCAGGTGGTTGCTCGAGGATTGCCCGCTTTGCAATGCCAGCATCACCAACCCGTATGCGCGTTACTGCGCGACGTGCGGTTTGGAATTCGCAACGCTCGAGACCCATACAAATCGTGTATCAAAGGAGGTTTTTGAATGAATAAAAATTGGATGAAAGTATTGTTCATACCGCTTTTTGCTGCCACTTTGGTTGCTTGTCCACCAAACGTTAATGACAAGATCACGGGCATTGATGCAACGGCTACACCAGCCAGTATCCCATCAGGTAGCACCTCGAACTTGAATGCAACGGTAACGGGTACTGGTGCGTTTAATTCGGTGGTCAATTGGAGCATCGTATCGGGTGGTGGCAGTCTCTCGAGCAACACGGGTGGCAGCGTGACCTACACCGCGCCAACCGTAACAGTTCAGACACCCGTTCAAATCAAAGCAGCGTCAGCAGGTGACTCGAGTTTCACGAAAACCCTGACCGTCACCGTCTCACCTGTGGCTGCGACCGATAAACCAGTGATCTCGAGCTTTACGGCAACACCGAGCACTTTACCTACAGGCGGCAGTGTCTTGCTGGCTTGGAATGTGACAGGTGCGACCAGCCTTTCGATTGACCAAAGCGTGGGCGATGTCACGGGTCTAACCTCAAAAAGTGTCGCAGTCACGACCAGTAAAACCTTCATGCTAACCGCCACAAACACGAACGGCTCGAGTACAAAAACATTCGATGTGACGGTAGGTACATCAAGTTTGCCATCGGGCGTGTGGGATACCAGCAATTGGGATGCTGCGACCTGGCAGTAACTCGAGTCAATCCGAATTCAATTGGTTTAAAGGAGAAGATCATGAAAACGAACAATCTAAAATGGTTCTTTGTTGGTGCATTCACAGTTGCAGCAAGCCTTTCGGCACTGGCAGTCGTCAACATTCCCAACACATTCACGGCAGGACAGCCGATCAAAGCCGCAGATGTCAACGCGAATTTCTCGAGTTTAAAAAGCTTTGCGGACACGCTCGAGGGTACGCTGAGCACGCACAACCATTCTGGGCAAGCCTGGACATCAGCCACAGACATCGTATTGAGAGTCACGACGGGAACTGGGCGGGCAGCACTTTATGGGGACAACACGGGCAACATAAGCGGCAGTGGTGTCGAAGGTCATGCTGACGGCGCACTCGCGGCAGGCGTGTATGGTGTCAACCCAGGAGGACCAGGCGCGTGGGGCACAAGTACGAATGGTTTTGGTGTTTACGGGTTCAGCACAAACCACTATGGTGGATTTTTCGAGTCAAAAAACGGTCCAGGATTGCGAATCAAATCGGGTGGTAATGGCAATATCCTGACAAGTTTCGGTGCGGACAACGGGATTAAGTTTCAAGTGGATAAAGACGGTAACGCTGTTTTCAGTGGCACTGTGACCGCCAATGGTGTACTGCTCACCTCAGACCGTAACGCAAAAAAGAACTTCTCGAGCATCAACAGCCAAAGCATTCTCGAGAAAGTCGCAACCTTGCCAATCTCGAGTTGGAATTACAAAACCGATGCGAACAGCTTGCGGCACATTGGACCAATGGCTCAGGACTTCCACGCAACGTTTGGACTGAACGGCAAGGATAACAAGCACATCTCGAGCATTGACGAACAGGGTGTGGCGTTGGCGGCGATTCAAGGTTTATACCAACAGAATCAGAAACTCACAGCGCAACTGAAAACACTCGAGGCTCGACTGGCAAAACTCGAGCGTAAGTAAATCTTGACGGTTCTCCAGATGAAACTCGAGGGTCATGTAAAACTCGAGTTTCATCACCCCTTTAAGCCTGAATTCAAGGAGTGAATCATGGAACGCAAACACTTGACTGAACAAGCCAACGCAAATCTGCGCAACGTTCGGGTTGTCCCGTAACCATCATGAAACACCGAATCAATTACAAATACGCCAACCGCGCTCGCAAGCGCTTTTGCAAAGGCACTTGCTTCGTTGCACCCGTGGATTTGGTCTTAACAGGAAAACGTACCCTCGAGGAATGGGCGGCGATCTTAAGCGAAGAACGTGAACTCGAACGATTTAATCAAACGTTAAATCAAGACCAAACCAGTCGTGGCTTAAGCAACAAAACCCAGATTTGATTCTTTTCTAACGAACCCTCGAGATACCCGTGTGCTTCACTCGAGGGTTCGTGATCTTATCCTCACTCAGACAGCCTGAACACTGGCAGGCTCGAGAAAAATTAAAGGAGGTTCGCGTGGAACGTTTAAAGCTTCAACGCAAAACAAACTCCGACCATGAACAAGAAAATACGTTTAGCTCGAGCTTGATTGAACAAGTTTCAGACAGTGCTTCGGGGCAAACACTTGATCCAACATTACGCGTGACCCTCGAGCCGCAATTTGGGCATAGTTTTGCAGACGTGCGGGTGTTCAGTGATGCACAAGCAGATCGTATGGCTCGAGATGTGAATGCTAGGGCGTTCACGGTGGGTCAAGACATGTTCTTTCGGGATGGCGAGTACAACCCAGCTTCACCACAAGGACGGCATTTGCTGGCACATGAGTTAACGCATACGATTCAGCAACAAGGTGCTCGCCTTGGGGAAAATCTCGAGATTGCTGCTTCAGACAGCAAATGGGAAAGCGAAGCTCAAACTGCTGGGCAAGCAGTTCTTGGAATGCCTTCTACTTCACCGATTTCTATTTCTCATACAGCCAACGCGCAAGTATCTCGCTGGCCTTGGGACGACGAAAAACCAGAGGCAAAACCAGGGTTACTCGATTCAATTGGTGATGTTGCCTCGAGCGCAGCGCAGGCGGTCGGCAGTGGGGCGGTCGCAGCTTATGATGGATACCAGAAAGCGACAAATTTCAAGGCGCTTCAAAAGGGTGATCCTAAACTTGCCGACGAATCCAAAGGGCAGTTGGGCGAAGGCTTTATCCGTGGTGGTATCAACGGAGAGATTGACGCGGTAGAAAAACTTTCCGCCGCAGGCAATCAGAAAATGGTGGATGACTCCAAAGGTCACTGGTACGAAGGTCTGGCGCAAGGTGCTGCTTGGATGAACAACACCAGCGCACAAGTAACAGGAGGTGTGCTAAAAGGAGTTGGGGACATTGGTTTTGGGCTTGTCAATGGAATTGCACATCCGATTGACGCTGCTGGCGGAATCCTTGGAATCGCCGAGCACAATCTTCTGGGGGCTGGCACTGTTCTCAAGGCTGGGCATGGGCTAGCCGATTTGGGATTGGATGCCGCTGGGGTTCACTATGAAGGACAGGGACAGTACGGCTCGAGTTTCGGTGAGCTAGGAAACCATCTCTTTAACCCGCTTCAACAAATGGAGGACGACCAGAAGTTCAATACAAACCTTGTGCAAGGCATTGTTGATCCTGACCACAAAGGTTTGCAAGGGCTGAAGGATAAACCCGTCGAGACGGTTGCTCGTGCTCTGACGAACATTGCTCCAATAGTGTTGGGGGGTGCAGAAGCCGCTGGAGCAGGAGAAGCCGCTGGAGGTGTGAGACCGCCTGGCATCGTTGAACCCGCACCACCAACACTACGATCCCCTTTTTTGCCAGAGGGAGTTCCCACGCCCAAGCCCTTCAATCCCGTAATCCCCGAGGTTACGCCTGGTATCGTAGACCCGCTCGCCCCAACGGTAAGGTCGCCCGTGTTACCACC
This sequence comes from Deinococcales bacterium, assembly GCA_031364625.1. GTDB lineage: Bacteria > Deinococcota > Deinococci > Deinococcales > JAAFIG01 > JANXTZ01. The sequence continues at coordinate 3,814 of JANLWR010000261.1, forward strand.
GGATATTGTTCCAGGTCCAGCTACTCTGCCCAGCCCTGGAGTGACACCGCCAGCTACAATTCGTCAGCCGACTCCAACACAGCCTGGCTTGGGTCCAATTGATCTTCCGCCAGACACAATCCCCAATCCAAACACCTTGCCTGGTGTGGGTCCAAAAACCATTCCTGGCGTAGCACCACAAGCGCCCAGGCTACCTGAACTTGCGCCAGACACTGTTAAATTGCCTGAGTTTGCGCCTGACACAATCCCCGATCCCAAAACCATTCCTGGCGTTGGACCTGAAAGGCTTGGAACCAAGCCTTCACCGATCAGTGAGCTTGATCCCGCGTTCGATTCGATCAGGAACGAACCAAGTTCTGACGGAGGTCGCGGCAATTTGGGACCCAAAACCGCTGATGGGGATGATATTACGTGAAGTCGCTTTCGTTCAAGCGTTACCGGTTTCCGGCTGGTCTGATCCGCGACGCCGTGTGGCTGTACTTCCGGTTCA
>JANLWR010000276.1:0-4192 GCA_031364625.1 Deinococcales bacterium
AATAGAGGCTACCAAATCCCTACCAAGGAGCAGTAGCCTTGAATTACAATACCAAACTCGAAAGCATCCTCAAAAACTCTTTTCACCTCCAAGCGCAACGTATTACCGCCATCCGAATGTTCACCACTGCTGCAATCAAAACCAGAAGCGTTGATTTCAAACAACTCAGCCTCGTCATGAACCCAGTCGTAGAAGACGAGAGCAACATCAAACGCCTTCAACGTCTGGTAGATGAAGTGAAACTCGAAGCGGCTGACAAATGCCATTTCGTACTGATGGAACGTTTGAAAGCCCGAGTCAGTCTTGACCGCACGGAATGGGATTTTGGCAGTCTCACCAACAACCTATTAACCGTAGGGGTTGAAACCAATGGTTTAGCCGTTCCAGTCCATACCAAAGACCTAGCCAAATGCGGTGCGAGTAATGACGAGTATCGCATTCAAGCTCTGGATGCGATACTCGAAGTTGTTCCAGTGGAATGTATCGAAGTTTTAACCGCAGACCGTGAATTTCTGAGCTTACGTTTTTTAGCGCATTTGTTAGCCAAAGGGATTTTGTTCTCGAGCAGATTGAACCGCTCGAGAGAGCCATGCCAGAGAACTGGGTGGCTTTTCTTGGGCGGCATTTTGAGTGGTGCAACGACCACAAGATCATCCGTCGCGTCCAGTTTCTCACCGTGATTTGGATTCGTTTTGGCAGGCTCGAGGTTACGAGAAACGCCAAGATTTGAGCACATTTTTTTCTTGGCAAGAAATTGGTGAGGAAACTGAAACACCTAAACCAATGACGTTCTGGCTTAAAAATATTGCTGGTTAAACCTCGAGTCTCAACTTCGACAAAACATGCCCAAAAAAGTTCCCGTCAAGCCAAAGCCTGACGGGATTTTCCTTTCGACGCCGCGAGTTTTATTTGAATAGCACGTAAGCTTTGATTTCAGACCAGACTTTGAGTCCAATGCCTTTGACTTTGGCTTGCAAGTCTTTTGAATTCTTGAAGGGACGGTTTTTGATGATTTCGGCTGCAATTTTTGGTCCCACGCCTGGCAGTGTCTCGAGGGTTTTGAGGTTGGCGGTGTTGACGTTGACTGGAGCAATTTTGGCGGTCATTTTGCTGGTTTTGCTGATGGTACTTGGAGCTTTGACCGACATGGTGCTGGCGGTTTTTTGGGCGTTGGCGACCAACATTCCCGTTCCGAGCAAGAGGCTTGTGGCGGCAATGATTACACTTTTAGCGATTTTCATAAATACTCCTTTGGTCTTTTGGTTGTTTAAAGACAACCCGAGAGGGCGAAATAAATAAAAAACGATACGAACAACAAGGAAGATTAAAAGATTAACTGTTATTTAATTCATAAAAGATGTTTTTAAATTTATGAAATCGAATAATTTTACCTTTTTAAGCTAAAAATTAACTTAAAAGATAGAGTCAATACTTTTTATGAGATGTAAAACTTCTGCTGCGTTGTTTTGCTCTCTTTTCAATTCATCCTCGAGTCAAAGTGTGCTCTTAAGGTATGAAATCGATATGAAACGCCCAAGTTGGCTTTAAAGACTTATAATGTTTTTATGCGTGTACTGATTACCGAAGACGACACCACGATTCGCCGTAGCTTGGCGCAAAGTTTAAGAGAGCACCATTACGCGGTTGACGAAGCGTGCAATGCCACCCAAGCCAGAGGGTTGCTCGAGAATTACGAGTTTGACGCCCTGATTATGGATGTGCGCCTGCCCGAAGGGGGCAATGCGGGGTTTGAATTGATCGCCAGCTTGCGCGAGGCGGGTCTTGCCAGTCCAGTCTTGTTCTTGACCGCCAGGGACAGCTTGGCAGACCGTGTGGCAGGTTTGGACGCCGGTGGTGATGATTATCTGATCAAACCCTTCGAGCTTGAGGAATTGCACGCGCGTTTAAGGGCGTTGTTGCGTCGCGCCAGACCAAATGTCAGTAAAATACTCGAGCACAATGATTTCAAACTCGATTGGCAATCGCATTTGGTGACCAAGGCAGGGCAGGCGGTGCATTTGACCGCCAAAGAATTTGGCATTCTCGAGGTGCTGGCGTCCAACCCAGGACGGGTTTTTTCGCGTGAAGAGATTGCGGATCGGGTTTGGGGAGCAGAATTTGAAGCCGAAACCAACGTGGTCGATGTTTACGTCAAAAACTTGCGGCGCAAACTTGGGGCTTGGGTGGTCGAAACCGTGGTTGGCATGGGTTACAGATTCCCCAAGGTCTAACATGAGCCTGCGCATTCGACTGGCGATTTTCTCGAGCATCATTACTTTGCTGGCATTGATTGGCTTGTCGGTGATTACGGGCGTGTTTTTACAGCGTAGCCTGATTCGTGATCTGGACGAAGAACTCGAAGTGCAAGCCCAACAGATACTTGATGATGCCAAAGATGAAGCAAAACTTGGGAAACCGATTCAAATCTCGGTCGATTTGGAAAATGCTTTGGTGACAGCCACGGGTTCAACCACGGCATTTTTGTACTTTCAAGGAAAATTAGAATCCGGCGCGGGCAAATACAATGCGCCAAGTGAACCGCTCGACCCAGATTTCTTTCGGAATTTCCAAACCTTGCGACGCAGCAATGTCAACGATTGGCGGATTGTCAGTTTGCGTTTGGGCGATTTTGCGGTTCAGGTGGGGCGACCACTTTCAATCATCACCCGCAACATGGAACGCTACGTCAACGTGGTGCTGATTGTCAGTCTTGGCGCAACAGTTTTGGCTGGATTGTTGATCTCTTTTGTGGTGTCCAAAACCATTGCCCCGCTCGAGAAACTGGCGCAGCGTGTCACAAACCTCGAGTCTGGTGAACTGATTCCTGGCGTTGGTTTACGTGATGAAATCGGAATTTTGGCTCGAGCGCTGGAAGCCAGTTTGACTCAATTGCAAGTTTCAAGGGCGCAGCAAAATCGTTTTGTTGCCGATGCCGCCCATGAGCTGCGCACGCCAGTCACGGCATTGCTTGCCGATTTGGAAACCCACCGTGCCAAACAGCGTTCGGAATCGGAAAATCAAGCGGTGCTCAAGCGTTTTTGGCGCAATGCTCAACATTTGCGGCGGCTGATTAACAACCTTTTAACGCTTTCGCAAACCGAACGCGATTTGAAACTTCAAGCGCTTGACTTGACTGATCTTGCCTCCGAGGTTACAGACCGTTTAATGCCGCTTGCCGCCAGCAAAAACCTCGAGTTGAGCATTGATGGAGAACCTGCAAAATTGCTGGGTGATCGTCTGATGCTCGAGCGGGCACTTGAAAATATTTTGGGCAACGCCCTGAAATTCACCGATTCTGGCGAGGTGCGGGTGCTGGTTGGAGCACAAGATCAAAAAGTGATCTTATCCGTGACCGACACGGGCATTGGCATGAACAACAGTGATCTCGAGTTGGTGTTTGAAGCCTTCCACCGTGGAAATTCGAGACTCGAGGGTTCAGGACTTGGTCTGGCGGTGGTGAAAGCCGTGATGGAAGCCCATCACGGTCAAGTGCAAATCAGCAGCGAACCCAATATTGGCACAATCGTTCGACTCGAGTTTTCAGCCCTGACTCAAGCTTGACGGTACAATAACACTAGCGCGGTATGCTGGCGAACATGCCAATCATGGATATTGTTTTTCCGTTACTGACCGGTTTGATCGCCGGTGGTTTGGGCGCATTGCTCGGTTTGGGCGGCGGTGTGGTGGTCGTGCCGACCCTCGAGATTCTGGGTCCAAAATTCATGAGCCACTGCGTGCCACTCCAAAACATCATTGCCGCCTCGCAGATTGGGGTCTTGTCGGTGGCGGTCGCCTCGAGCGCGGGATACTTGCGCCAAGGTGGTTTGGTGCGCTTTAAGACCGCCTACAGCCTCAGTCCGTTCACGGTTTTGGGCGGCGTGGTTGGGTCACTTTTACTGATTGTGCTGGCTCCCAAAATCGTTGCCAGCGTCTTCGTGGTGTTACTGATTTACACCGGTTTTGAAATGCTGCGTGGCATGAATCGCCTCGAGCAAGAACGCCCCACCTCGTCGATCTGGTCGCGTCCCGCCGTGGCATTTGGCGGGGTCATGAGCGGTTTGCTTGGCGTTGGCGGCGGGACGGTGCAAGTCCCAGTCTTAAACTTGTTGGTCGGACTGCCGTTTCGCACCGCCGTCGCCACCAGCACCTTCATGATGGGTTTGACCGCCATCGCCAACGCCTTGGTGCAAAG
>JANLWR010000278.1:0-1901 GCA_031364625.1 Deinococcales bacterium
ACCTTTTCGAGATTGTTGCCACCAATGAACCCAGCCCTCGAGCACAGCCCAACCGCAGTTTTAAGCACTTGGAACGCGTCATGCGCGGCATTCACTGGACACTTTTTTTGATTGGTCCTAGAACCGACGCCTGCGTGCCGCGTTCTTTGGCGGTCTACAACGCCTTAAAAGCCGAAGGGCATGACGTGGTGTTCGTCAGTGGCGTGCGGCGCAACAATGGTAAACTCGAGGGTCATGCTTGGGTGGAAGTGAACGGCATTGGTTTGGAAATTTTTAATGATGTTCCATCGGCACAGATTTTTAAAGAAAATTTTCGCTATCCAACACCAAAAAACCTTGCTGCTCGAGAATCACAAGTGCTCGAATTGGTGTCTTAAAACTTGGAGGAAATCATGAATTTTCCGCCCACAATTCCATACACCCAGCTTCAACCTGAGCAAATTGGCGTTAAACCATCTGGGTTTCAAATTTCTGACGATGTACAGCTTGGAGTCGTGAAACTGCAAATTGCTGACCTCGAGCGTTCTTTGGAGTATTACCAGAAGGTCATTGGGTTTAAGCTTAAAAGCCGTGATGACACGCCTAACCAGCGCTGCGCACGGCTGGCGACCTTGGGCGGCGACGTCTTGCTCGAGCTTGTCGAAAAACCTGGGGTTCGTTTTGCGCCGCACCGTGGTCGTTTGGGGATTTACCATTTTGCCCTGTTGTTGCCCTCACAAGGTGATTTGGGACGTTTTCTGGCAAATGCCTTAACTTTTGGGCATGTCGGGCAATCCGATCATCATTACTCTGAGGCAACATACCTGGTTGATCCCGACGGCATCACCATCGAAGTCTACCGTGACCGTCCTCGAGCCGAATGGCGTGTGACGAGTGAGGGCGAAGTGTTTGGCGGCAGCGACCCGCTCGATCTGGCGGCTTTAAAAGAGGCGGCGGGTGAACAACCGTGGCAGGGTTTGCCTGTTGGGACGCTCATGGGACATTTGCATTTTTACGTTGGCGACCTGCAACAAGCCGAAGCGTTTTACCATGAAGGCTTGGGGTTTCGCAAAATGACTTGGAATTTCCCTGGTGCGTTGTTTATGGGCGCGGGTGGCTACCATCACCATATTGGTTGCAACATCTGGGCGGCGGGATCAAACCCGTCAACCGATGACGATGCGCGTCTTTTAACCTGGGATTTACTCTTGCCAGATCAAACGCAACTCGGCTTGCTCGAGAGAAACCTGAAACATTTTGGTTTTGTAACCGAAGCCATTGAAGGTGGTTTTTCTTGTGCCGACGCTTGGGGCATTCGGGTTTGTTGCAAAATAGCGAATTCATAAATTTTGGTGGCATACTGAACGTATGAACTCGAGATTCTGGGCTTTGCTGTTGGCTTTGGGTACACTGACGCTTGTGCTGACCGCCTGGAATCCACTGCCCAACCCGCCAAATGTACCGGGTTTAACCAATGCAGAGCAGGGCATTTGGGCTGGCATCAACTTGGAGCGAACCAAAGCCGGTTTGGGTGCTTTAAAGTTTGACGCACGGTTGTCTGCGGCGGCTCGAGGTCACGCCAAAGACATGGCGGATCGCAATTTTTTTGATCATCATTCGGGCAAACCTGGTTTTGACACGCCTGGCGACCGAATTCATCAGGCTGGCAGTTTTGAACAAGCCTGGGCGGAAAACATAGCCCTTCTTCAGGGCGAACCTGACTCGAGCATCGTTGCAACGTTCGTGACAGGTTGGATGAACAGCCCAGGGCATTTCAAGAACATCATGACCGCAAGTTTTACGCACACTGGCGTTGGGGTTTTTAAAAGTGGCGACGGTCGGGTGTACGGCGTGCAAGTGTTCAGCACCAGGGAGTTTGAAACAACGTTTGACAATATTTCTGGCAACGTGCGCTTCAATGA
>JANLWR010000288.1:0-7235 GCA_031364625.1 Deinococcales bacterium
ATCTCTTAAACCCGTGCCTTTGGATAGCTCGAGCGCCCGTTTTAACGCCTCGAGCAGCGCTTTGACGGGTCCTTCGGCTTCGGCGGCAACATATTCATTTTCAAGTCCAACCCGCACGCTCAAACTCGCCTCCACCACGGGTCGGTCGCGTCCACGAATCGCGTCAAAAATCCGCACGCGTTCGACAGAAAGTATTTTTGGAAAACGTCCCGTCAATTGCCCCAATGCCAACTCGAGGCTGGCTGGTGCGTCCTCAAAACTGTACCCCTCATCCTCGAGGTGTTTGAGTTCGGCTAAGATTCGTCCAGAGCTGGCGCTCGCATCGCTCAGGTCAACCCCGTATTGTTCGCTGATCCGTGCCAAATAACTGGGTCTCGAGATTCCAGGAATCACCATGCGGCGCTGATTGCCGACTTTCTCGGGCGCAATCGGTTCGTAGGCTTCGGGGCTGGACAGCACGGCGGCAATGTGCGTGTCGGTTTTGTGCTCGAACACGCGGCGTCCGACAAAAGGCGCGTCTTCCATGCTGGCGGCTTTGCCCACGCGTTCGGCAATCTCGAGCGCGACCGGCGTCAATCTTGCCAGTTGCGCATCGGTCACAACATCCAGTCCAAGTTTAAGTTTTAAAATCGGTAGCAGCGCCGTCAAATCGGTAATGCCATTTCTTGCGCCGTAACCGTTGATGCTTCCCTGCAAATGCGTTGCGCCAGCCTCGAGCGCCGCCAGAGCGTTTGCCAGTGCCAGACCAAAATCGTTGTGCAAGTGAACCCCAACCGCGCGACCTCCCGCAATCTCGAGCACCCGAGCCACACCGTCGCTCACAAATTTGGGCAAACTCGAGCCGTTGGAATCGGCGAGCACCACCGTGTCCGCCCCAGCCTCGAGCGCGGTTTTGACGAACAGCATGGCGTATTCTTGGCTGGTCGGCAGCGCATCAAAAAAATGCTCGCAGATCACCAGCACCTCGCGCCCAGCGTTTTTGACAAACTCGAGCGATTCGGAGAGCATTTTGAGGTTTTCATCGAGGGTTGTGCGCAGCACTTTTTCGACATGCAGTGGCCAGACCTTACCGTACAACTGCACCACAGGCGTATTTGCCTCGAGTGTGCGTTGCAAGCCCGCGTCTCGTGACACCAGGGTTTCTGGACGGCGGGTCGCGCCGAACGCCACCAATTTGGCGTGCAACTCGAGTTCGATAACGCGTTCAAAAAACTCGAGGTCACGCGGGAAGACCTGAGGCCAACCCCCCTCGAGGTAGGTCACACCGAGGCTGTCAATCAGGGGTGCGATTCGGAGTTTATCCTCGGTGCTTAACGTGACATCGCCAGCCAGCGCACCGTCGCGCAGCGTGGTGTCCAAAATTGTTATGGGTTTCATGGCTCGAGTTTACCGCGTCTTAAGCCAGTATTTTGAGTCTTAAGGTGTTTTGATTTTTTTCCAGGCATTCAAGTACAGTTTTTCCTGGTCGCCAAGATCGGCAATAAACTCGAGTTTGGTGTCTGCGCTTGGGTAGGTGATGGTGTTTTTGAGGTCACTTATGGGCAGCAAGGCTTTAGATTTTTCGTTTGGCGTGCCCGATTTGGTGTATTCGGAAAGCGTTGCCCCGTTTGGGCGTCCAAAATAAAATTGATAAACCTGTGTGCCAGATCGGGGTTGGGTGCACCCACAGGAATCGCCATGTTGTCCACGTAAATTTGTGCTCCCTCTTTGGGAATAAAATAGCCAATGTTTGGATTTTGCGCCGCCAGTTGACCCGCGTCGGTGTTGAACAAAATCCCTGCCGCAATTTCGCCTTTCAGTAATTTGGCGCGAACATCTGCGCCGCCCAAGAAACCCACCGAACGCGCTTTGGCTGCCAAAACAATCTTTGCGGCTCGAGCAATATCGTTTATGTTGGTGCTGCTCATGCTTTTGCCCAGGTACAACAACGCCGAACCGAGCATTTCTCTTGGGGCGTTATAAAGTGCGAATTTTCCTTTTTGAAGCTTGGGGTCTAACAGCAAGCCCCAAGTTTTTTCGGGATTTTTGATCTTGTCTTTGCGGTAGGCAATACCCAAAGTTCCCCATTGGTAGGCGGCACTAAATTTGTTGCCAAGATCATAAATTGGGCTGCGAAAGCGATCTGCCAAATTGCGCAAGTTCGTGATTTTCCGTGTCTCGAGCGGGCGTAACAAATGACGGCGCAACATTTCACCGATCACGTAATCGGTTGGAATCACCACGTCGTACTTGCCCAAGCCTTTTGACTCGAGCTTTTCGATCAAATCTGGGTTGGTGTCAAAAATCTCAATCTTGACTTTGGCGCTGTTTTGTTGTTCAAACTTTTTCACCAGCGCAGGGTCGATGTAATCGTTCCAGGTGAACAAGTGCAGTTCACGCGACTGTGCCCAAGTCTGTGCCAAACTGCAAAGTCCAATCACGCTGGCGGTCAGGCTCGAGAAGATCCAAAAATATTTTTTCATGTTATTTCCTCGAGATTCGGTTCACGGCGGCTCGTAAACTGATGCGCATTCGCTCTAAGGCTTGAGCCAGATCGCCAATTTCGTCTTTGCTGGTGGCGGTGATGGCTTGCTCGAGGTCGCCCATGCTGACCTTGTCGGCAAGGCTTGCCAAGTTCAGCATTCGTCTCGAGATGGCGTTGGCAAAATAACTGGCGATGGCGCTGACCAGTGCCAGGGTGAAAGCCAGGACAATGAGGGTGATGTTGATTGACCTGGCTGCGGGTTCGCCAATGGTTCTGGCGTCGAGTGCCAAATGAACCGAACCGAGTCTATTGTCGATGGGGTACGCCACAAAGTAGGCTTTGTTGCCTGCCGTCTCTGTGGATATTTGAGCAAAAGGATTTTTTGGGTTGGGATTTTCTGCCAATTGCAAAGCATTTCTCGTATCTTGTCCAACATTGATTGCACCGATGCGCTCGAGTGTCGTGACTTCATTGGGAGATAATCTTTTGTACGTTCCAACTGGGTCATTGAATTTTGACGCACCCACAAGGCTACCGTTAAAGTCTTGGTCGTAGACCGCAATCAATTTGCCAGTTGCATCTGTGACCGCCACGTGGGTCAGTGGTAAGACTTGGGCTTTGAATAAATCCACCACATTTTGTTGAACGATTGCCAAATTGACTGGGGTGTTCAAGCCGCCCGTCGCATCGTCCACGCCACTCAGGACTTGCCTCGAGAACAGGGCTGCGGTTTGAAGTGCGCCGCGCACCAACAAGCCTTCGGAGGTCTTGGCACGGCTGGTGAACGTATCGGTTAACCATGCGCCGCCCAGCAACAAGACTGGCAAAATTGCCAGTGGCAGAATTTTCCATTGCAACGACAACCAACCTTTTGGGCGCTGTCCAAACGTTGTATCTGGAGCTTTGTTGGTGGAAGCCGAATTTAACTGCTGTGAAAAACTCGAATTTGCATCGGCTTTGGTCTGGGTTGCATTTTCTGAATGCGGAACAACTTCGACATCGACTCCCGCCGCTCTGAACTTGGCAGCAATGTCATTGACTTGCCCAATCGACTGCGGTTTTAACAACAACCCACTTGACCCTAAAAGTTTTTCGATGGTTTCACTCGAGACGCCCATGCCTGCCGCGATGACCGCCGCCTTAACTGATCGTTCTGACGGCTCGAGGATCGGTTTTTTTAACTTGATATTGTAACTGTCCTGCATAAAACTCCTTGCCTGATATTCAATTTTTGCGCTCGAGTCGGTTTGGTTTTTTATTCGAGCCTGAGCGGTTGTTTACTGATTTTCGTACTGGCGCAACAATGGTTCAACCAGCACCACAAATTGCTTCATTTGATTGTTGGGAACTTCTTTGTGGAGTTCGGTCAGGAAGGCACGAACCAATTTTTTGTCCAGGTTTTCCAAGCCAAAACCGAGTCTTTCGGCAGCGTCAACCATCATGATGTGCGCCATCGGTCCGACCAGGCTCGAGAGTCGTGGGCGCAGGTCTTCAAAAAATTTTGGATTGACGGCTTGCGCGGTGTTGGTTTTGACCGCCACCAAACCTGACTCGACCAGTTGTGAGATGAGTGCGGTGACATCACCGATGCTGCCTTTAACCGCGCTGGCAAGTTCGGTAATGCTGCGCTGGCTGTCGATCATGGCAACCACCCGAAGTTGGGCGGCTTGCAGGCTAATGTTCCCAGAGGTCGAACTGGGCAAAATTGATGGTACGTCACCCGGTTGAAATTGAGTGCGGGCGTGCTCAAAGGCGGCGGCTCCCATCAAAAGACGCTCGAGTGAACTGTCAATCGATGCTTTGACATCGTAAATCCCGGCTTTGAACTGAAAGTAGCCATTTTGGGTTTGCATCACTTGAAACAGCGCGAGTTGCCCAGTATGCTCGCGGTAAATCGCGTCGATCAGTTTGCCTTTCTCGAGGCTGAGTACGGCTTTGTCAGTCGGGGCAATGGACAGCACCAGCTCGCCCGTTGCGCCGATCATTCCCAAGTATTGCAATAAACTTGGCAGGCTTGATTTGGTGAAATCTCCTTGCAAATCGTGCGCATTGCTCATCGGTGTTGATCCATGTCTTGAAAGTTTTCCTTTGTGTGATTGGTTTTACTTCTTGAAAGAATACTTTTTAAAAACTTTCAATTTGCTTACATTTTAGATTGCAATTTTGAATGACAAAAGTTTTTGGGGCTGTCGATGCTTTACATCGTGCCAGGAATCTTGGCAATGATCCAACAATACACGAGAATTTATGAAATCCTGGTGCGGAAACTGTTTGTGCTGCGACATAAACACGCTCTCAGAAATGTTTCTGAGAACACCCGATATTAAGTACCTCCCGCCTGCATTTTGGATTTTCCGCTTCTTGCCACTTACAGCAGCACCTTCGGGCTTGTGGCGCTTCGCTTCTTGACCCAATTCATGCACCTTGCGGGCTGGGTCGCTCCAAATCCGTCATTTCTTGATGCCAAGACGCACCTGACGGGCGGCATCGCTTCGGCGACAGGTACGTTGTCCCTACTCCCGATCTTGACCACATACGCGCACCTTCGGGCGTGGTCGCTTGGTCGGAAATTTTTTAGGGAAAAACTCTAAAAAATTTCGGGGAGATACTTAGAAATATTTTCGGTCATTTTTCAAATAAAACCGAGAGCGCAACTAAACTCGGCGCAGCGCAAGCGCCAAGCCGTTCGCGCCACCCATGCACAAACTTGCCAGACCAACTTCAAGATTTTGTTGCTCGAGCGCGTGAAGTAGCGTTACAACGATTCTTGCTCCCGAACAACCTATCGGATGTCCAAGCGCGACCGCACCACCGTTGACGTTGACTTTGCCCTCATCTAAACCCAAATCTCGAATCACCGCCAAGCTTTGCACGGCAAACGCCTCGTTGAATTCAAACAAGTCAATGTCTGAAAGTTGCATGTTCAATTGCCCGAGCAATTTTCGCGTGGCTGGCGCGGGCGTCATGGCAAACCATTTTGGCTCGAGTCCTGTGGTGGCATAACCCATAATTTCTGCCAACGGTTTTAAGCCGTGTGTTACGGCAAAATCTTCACTGACGACCACCAAGGCTGCCGCCGCATCGTTTAAACCCGGGGCGTTGCCGGCAGTGACCGTGCCATTTTTGTTAAATACAGGTTTGAGTTTTGCCAGGGACTCGAGGCTCGAATCCGCCCGTGGCGCTTCGTCCTGGTCGATGACCACTTCAACTTTTTTGGTCTGCAAGCTTACGGGCGCAATTTCAGCTTTAAAACGCCCCGCTTTTACGGCTGCCACAGCTTTTAAATGCGACCTTAAGGCAAATTCGTCTTGCTCGAGACGCGAAATCTGGTGCTCGGTCGCCACCATTTCGGCGGCGTCGCCCATGCCCCAATGCTCGAAGGCGCACCACAGACCGTCGATGTTGTTGGCGTCCAATATTTGCTTGTGACCGGCTTTCAAGCCCGTTCTGGCGTCTGGCAGCAAGTAAGGGCTGTTGGACATGCTTTCCATGCCGCCCGCCAGCGCCGCCCGAATGTCCCCCGCCTTAATGCCCTGGGCAGCCATCATGACGGCTTTCAAACCAGAGCCGCAAACCATGTTGAGGGTCACCGCGCCGCTCGAGACTTCCATTCCAGCGCCCAATGAGGCTTGACGGGCGGGGTTTTGCCCTGCGCCCGCCGTGACGACCATACCCATGATGGTGTCCTCAATCAAACTCGAATCAATCCCAGCCCGAGTGACGGCTGCTCGAGCGGCGACCGCGCCAAGTTGCGTGGCGCTCAGGTCTTTCAGGTTGCCGAGGAATTTTCCAATCGGGGTGCGGGTGGCTGAGACAATTACGGCTTTCACAATGTCCTCCAAAGGTTCAAAACCAAACCGAGTTTACCTCATGGCATCTCGAGCGAAAGTATTATTTGAGTTCTCATGAATTCGTTGGTCAAAAGTGTTCTCTGATCCTGAACACCCGTTTGCTTTGCAGCAAAAAAGCTCAAATCGCATTCGTAAATTTCGCTTTCCTAAGCTACAGTTTAGTTGCCTGACACGTCAAATCTTTGTAAGGATTTTGTGAGCTTGGGTGTTGCACAATGTTGGGTAGTCGAGATTGTTTATTTAAAACGATCTGCAATTCATCCTCTCAAAAACCGACGTTACGGAAGAAAGCAGGTGTTCCATGAACCACAAATTATTTAATAAGAATCTTAAATTGTGTTTGATCCTGACAATGGGCTTACTGGTTGGGGGTTGTTCGCAAAACCCACAAATCGACACCAATCTTGCTGGCATGGAACGCCTGTTGACCGTAGACATTACTGCCAGTGACACTCAAGAATCATTGCAATCGCGTTTTGGTGGCGCTCGAGTTGTCAGTTTTCATCCGAGCGAATCTTATGCGGTCTTAAAGTTTGATGCCCTTCAACTTCAATCTTTGCGGGGCGCTCAAGCCAGTTTGACCGAACCAAATTCGGCAACCATAACTACCCCAGAGGGGCAAGTTGAGGCGTTGTCGGTCGGGCAGGATTCTTGGATGAGCGGTTGGAGTTCTTGGGGTTCGGGTTGGAGCACTTGGGGTTCAGGTTGGAGCACCTGGGGTGTTGGTGGTCAAGACAACCTGAGTGCTGTTCCAAACAGTGAAATTTTTAAACGTATTCACCTGAGCGAAGCTTTGGTACTTGCGCCGCGCAAGGGTGCTGGGGTCAAGGTCGCGGTGATTGATTCGGGAATTGACCTTAGCCATCCTGTTTTTAAATCAAAACTTGCACCCCCGAGCGACGGGGTTGATTTTGTTGACA
>JANLWR010000295.1:0-5933 GCA_031364625.1 Deinococcales bacterium
CCGTGACCCACGCCCGAGACGGGTAAAATCTCACCGTTCATGTTGGCTCGCATGTAAATTTCGACCAGACCCTTGCGCCAACGGTGCTCGGCAACCACCAACGCGCCAGAATCACTCTCGGGTTTTTCTTTGGTTGGAGTGAAAAACTTAATCAAAACGCCAGAAGCGTCTTCACCCAAAATAAACCCTGTTAACGGAGCACCCGAATCTCGAGCGATGGATTGCATTTGATCGCTGCTGAGGTTGTCGGCTTCGGTCACGGCAATGTGCTTGCCGCCGCCAGGTGCAGCCGCAAAGACGCTGTAATGGACTGTGGTCACGATTCTACCCTCCCTGCGACGTATGAAGCATCTTGAATTTTCACTGCTTTTCCGCCGACCCAGACGCTCGAGACTTCTCCCCTACTGACGGTGCATTTCACCTCGAGTTTGGACGGTTTGCCGAGTGCATAGCCTTGAGCGCCCGAGAAGATTCTTAAGCCGTCGTCAAAGAATTTTTCCCTTGCGAGATACGCAGCAAGTGCGGCGTGGGCGTTGCCCGTGGCAATATCTTCAGGAATTCCGGCAAGCGGCGCAAAGTGACGGCTGTCCGTAAAACAACTGCCTCGACCTGGAAACGTGAACGCCACCAGTCCTGTCGTCTCAGTCTCGAGGTTTAAAGCTCTGATACGCTCTAAATCGGGTTCGATGGCATCGAGGTAACTGGTGCTCGGCACACCACAAATCAGTTTTGCCCGACCTGCGCTGGCTGCCAAAATAGGCATGTCTTCGTGCAGTTCATCAGTCTCGAGTCCCAATGCCAGTGCAATATCATCCCGATCAATGTCTACTTCCCAAGCTCGAGCATTGCCGTACTCGAGCCACGCAATGTTTTTCTCGAGTTTTGCATTTACGATGCCGTCGTGCAATTCAATTTGAAATTGGGTTTCTGGGATTTTAAAGCCGTTGATTTCCCCTCGAGCTTTAATCGCGTGAATGGCAGCGATTGTGCCATGCCCACAAATGTTCTCCTCGAGTTCGGGCGTAAAAAACCGCAAACGCAACGGAAAAATTGATTCGGCGTCAAAAAGTTTTTCGCTGGTCCCCACAAAAACCGTGGCTGGCGCGTTCAAACTGGCGGCGAGTTCCTGCATTTTACGGCTCGAATCCATGTCAAGACCAAATACCACAGCCGCACCATTGCCACCCTTTGCAGAATCCGTAAACGCCAAATAATCATGAATCTCGAGGTTCATTTTCGTCCCTCAAGCTTTTGATTCAAAAAAAGAATTTGACCCCTCGAGATTTCAACATAATTTGTAGGGGTGAACCTGCGACCATGCCCGTAGGTGCGTTTTATGGTCAAGAATATGTTCACCCTTTTCGCAGGACACATGCTAGACCACTTAAAGTACATTTTTAAGCCGTGACCCAGTTCTTGAGAATGTCATTCAAGTGCTCGTCATCAAGATCACCGTGATCCGCCAGGGCTTTGATTTTGTCGGTCACGGCTCGTAGCGCATCGTCACCAAAATGCAGCCCAAGTTCTTTGGCGCGGAAGGCAATGGCGTGTTTGCCTGTTAGCTTGCTGCCCGCTTGAATGCGCCGTCCAACCCCAAAAACTTCTGGCGGAATGGCTTCGTACGCGCCTGGATTCAGGTAAATCGCTTTCAGGTGCATTCCCGCTTTGTGGTTGTAAGCAAATTCGCCAGTCAAATAATTGTTCCAGGGGATCGGCAAGCCCGTCATTTTGGCAATCATGGCGTCCAGTTCGGGCAGCATCTCGAGTTTGTATTTGTTCATCAAACCTTGCGGGTCTACTGTGAACATTCGCGCCAGAAACCCGCCGAGCGAGGTGATGCCGTTGCGTTCACCAATGCCCAAAATGGTCGTGTCAACGTGCGTGCCTCCAGCCTCGAGAAACTCGTAGGCGTTTGCCACGGCGCAACCCGTATCATTGTGCCCGTGAAATTCGATGTCGCACGAAACCGCACGACGCACCTCACTGGTCAGGGTGTAGACCTGACGCGGGGTTGCCACGCCTACGGTGTCTGCCAGTCCGACACGGTTGACGCCCATGCTGGCAACGGCTTTGTAAATCTCGAGAAGGTCCGATTCTTGTGACCTGAACGTGTCTTCAGCGGAAAACCGTACTTGAACGTTGTGGGATTTGACGTATTCGATCACTTCGCGGGCAGTTTCGATAATCTGCGCGATGCTCTTGCCGTGGCTGAATTCACGCAGGTACGAGCTTGTACCGAACAGCAAATCCAACCCTGCCACGCCCGTTTCGATGGCAACTCGAGCGTCATCCATGTGACAACGCGTGTGGGTGATGACTTTGGCTTTCAACCCCAGGCTGGCGAGGGTTTCGGCGGTTTTGCGGCTTTCGGGTGTGGCGATGGGCGTGGTGACTTCAATGAATTCGACTCCGAAGGTATCTAAGGCTTTGGCAATTTCAATTTTGTCTGCCAAACTAAAATTACCCTTGGCAAACTGTTCGCCTTCACGCAGGGTGCTGTCAATGATGGACCAACGGTTGCTCGAGTATTCGGTGTCATTCATAAAAACCTCAAACTTTAGAATTTAGAATCAAAAAAAATCCGGCTCGAAACGCTCGAGCCGGGGTTACGCAAAAGCGCCTCGGGTTTTATCCCAAGTCCCCGGAAAGCTGTTTTTTCGACACGGATTGCACGTAGCAGAGTGTAACAAGCTGAATCGTGATGCGTCAAGTCCTGGTATACCAAAAATAGACTAAGTTCAATGCAAGACCCTCGAGTCCGTCTAAAA
The DNA here is from genome assembly GCA_031364625.1 of Deinococcales bacterium. GTDB lineage: Bacteria > Deinococcota > Deinococci > Deinococcales > JAAFIG01 > JANXTZ01. The sequence continues at coordinate 2,769 of JANLWR010000295.1, forward strand.
AGAAGAAATTGCTTATGGCACACTTCAAAGTGGGGCAGTCTCAGCGTGACGGTTTTGTTTGGGTCTGGCAGCCATTGACTTGTAGAATGTTTTACAATGAAACTTGCATTTGTCGGCGTGGGAAAAATGGGTGAAGCCATTCTCGAGGGGGTCTTAAACTCGAGATTATTAGATGCAACCGAAGTTGGTGTGATTGGCGGCAACAGCGGTAAAGCGCAGGAGGTCAGCGCCAAATACGGTGTCAAACTGATCGAACGCAGCGACCTTCCCAAAGCTGAGCGCGTGTTGGTTTGCGTTCAACCCAAGGTTTTCTCGAGTATCTGCGAATGGGTTTCCAAAGCCGACGCAGGCTTTATTTCCATTATGGCGGGTGTAAACCTTGATCGACTCTCGAGAAACCTGAACTCAAAACGTGTGGTTCGCGCCATGCCAAACCTCGCCGCGACCATTCACAAGTCTGCAACCGCCGTGGTTGCGCACGAAGATGCCAATACGTCCGGCGATCTCGAGTTTGCTCAGGCATTATTTGCTTCAGTAGGGGATGTTTATGACATTCCAGAACCACTCTTTAACACCTTTACGGGCATGGTCGGTTCTGGTCCCGCCTACGCCGCCATTTTCGCCGAGGCGCTTGCCGACGGCGGCGTCAGGATGGGTTTAAACCGCAAACTGGCAATCGAACTGGCGGGCAAATTGCTGATCTCGACAGGTGAGTTGCTGTTAAGGCGGGTTCATCCAGGTATTTTAAAAGATGAAGTTGCCAGCCCTGGCGGTACGACCATCGCGGGCATTGCCGAAATTGAGCGTTACACTTTTCGCTCGAGTTTGATCGAAGCCGTCCGAGCCGCCACCCTGCGCGGTGCAGAACTGGGGGAAGAAAAATGAAATGGATTTCGAGTTTGGTGATTTTGCTCATTTTTTTAAGTTTGACCTCGAGCGCCCAAAGTGAATACTATCCCAGCAAGCCAGGACTAAAATGGGTTTATTCCAACGGTGAAACCCAGCAGTACACCAAAACCATCAATGTTTTCGGAGTGAACGCCGTGATTCTGGCGCATGTTTTTGGTGGTTCAACGGTGCAAGAAGATTACATTCAAGTGACCAGCCTTGGCGTGAACCTGATCGGCACCAAACGCAACGGCACGGTGACACAGTACAAACCACCTCTGGCGGTCTATCCAGCCGCTCCGCTGGCGGTCGGCGCACGTTGGAGCAGCTCGAGCAAAGTCGGCAGCAGCGTGGTCGCCATCTCGAGCGCGATTCTGTCCTCTGAGGGCATCAGCGTGAAGGGCGGACGGTTCAACGCCTTTGTGATTCGCCAATCGGTCAGCACCTCGAGCGGTGGACGCAGCGTCAGCGATTTGTATTTTGTGCCAGGCATTGGCACGGTGCGTTATGTGACCGCCGATGGTACGGCGGTGGATTTGGTCAGCCGATAAGCCAGTTATGAGCCAGTTACAAACGGGTTTGGGTACGGCGTTTACGCTCGAGCACGGCGTATTTTAGAATCTGCCAGTACATTCCCAAACGGCGCGTCATGCCTCTCACAAACCCAAGTTTTTGTTCTTTTAAGCGCTGTGATACGCCCTCGAGATTGACAAACTTGCAACGCAGTCCCTCGAGTTGAATTTGGTCGGTGATTGCCAGTTCTATCGCGTATTTACGACTCGCCAAATCTGGGACTCGAGCCAAGAGCGCCCGAGGTATGGCGCGTTGACCGCTCCATTGCGGGGTCGCACGGTTGCCAAAGTCGGTGATGCCACCGCCACCACTGAACAAGCCAACAGTGGTGTCGGCTTCATTTTTTTGCAGTGGCTCGAGCATGGCAAGCACGTGTTTTGACGTTAAGTTGATCAAATCTGCGTCGAGAAGCACCAGTGTTTCCTGGTTCATGCTGGCAACCCCCGCCGCCACCGCGCCACCTTTGCCACGGTTGGGTTGATACTCGAGCACCCTCGCGCCGGCGGCTTTGGCAACCCGCGCCGTCCAGTCTGTACAACCATCAGCGACCACCAGCACCTCGCCCAAGCCAGCCTCGAGCGCGACTTTGACCACATCAGCGACGGTGGCTTCCTCGTTAAATGCAGGAATCAAAATACCAACGCTGGTGGCTCGAGGGGCGGTCATGTCGCCAGTCTACCGTTTATGGACGCGGTACGAATACGTCTTTTAGCGTGACGAGTGCCATGAAAACCAGAACGAAAGCAAAACCGATGAAGTTAATAAATTCTTCTTGCCCCGGCGCGAACGGACGACGGCGAATGGCAGTGATAGAGTTGAGCAAAATGCGTCCGCCGTCTAAACCTGGAATTGGCAAAAGGTTGAAAATGCCAAGTCCAAAATTAATCATGCCCGCCAAGTACAACAGCGCGTAAAAACCTTGGTCGAGGAACGTACCGACCACTTTAACCGTTCCGACTGGACCTGAAACGTCAGATGGCTTGAAGGCGAACGTGTTAAAAATACCTTCAAAAATTTTGGAAACATACAATGGAATCGCACCCAACAAGGTCGTACTCGAGTCAACCAAGGCTTGAACCGGCGCAACTGGTTTGTAAAATTGCTCCGCGCCGATACTGACCCCAAAAATTGGGCGCTTCTGACCCGCTTTGGTCACGGGCGACCAATCAAACTCAATCTCGAGGTTGCGTTCCTTACCATTTTCGAGGCGTTTGACGCTAAAAGTCCTGATGCCATTTTTGGACAAGGAATTGCGAACCTCTTGAAAGTCTTTGATGGTTTGATTGTCAATTTTGGTGATGACATCGAACGCTTTAAAACCTGCTTTTTCGGCGCTCGAGCCTGCCTGAATGCTGTACAACTCGGCGTTGGTGGTGGTGACGGGTTTGCCTTGACCAACCAGCACCACGGCGATGATAAGGATTGCCAGAACAATATTTGAAAGTGGTCCCGCAAACAGCACGGCGAACTTACCCCAGTAACTTAGTTTTGCCATGCCCGTGCTGGGCGGAACGGTGTTGCCATTTTCATCCATCGTCGGGGTCATGCCGTCAATGTCCACATAGCCACCAATCGGCAGAGCCGAAATCCTCCATTCAGTCCCTCGAGCTTGCCATCTTGCCAGAATTGGACCCATGCCAACCGAGAAGGCTTTGACATTCACGCCCTGGGTTTTTGCCGCCGAATAATGCGCCAGTTCGTGTA